>NZ_MRBY01000003.1:103258-136293 GCF_001904615.1 [Limnothrix rosea] IAM M-220 | reverse complement strand
GCTCTCCCATTCACCGCGTCGTACTTCCGAGCATGCTTAAGCAAAACTCACGTTATTTTATTGCTTTTGGGTGGGCAACTCATCCCATCATTGCTGTAGGTCTCGATTGCCGTTATCTGGATCTGCGGCTAGACGAAAGGAAAAAGTTGAGCCGATAGAAACTTCACTTTTTATGTCTAGTTGGCTATTCATCTTCTGGAGGTAGGTTTGACACAAGATGAGTCCTAAACCTGTGCCTTGTTCGTTGGCTGTGCCAAGTTTTGGGGCTTGTCTTTGATGGTTGCGTAGGGACTCTAGGATTTGTGGTGTCATACCGAGACCCTGATCTTTTACGCCGAGGATGATTTCTTGCTGGTCGCGATGGGCAAATAATGTCACTGTGTCTTTGGGGCTGGAATATTTGATGGCATTACTGAGAAGATTGCGCCAAATAATGTGAACCAGTTCGGGTTGTCCTAAGGCATAAAGGTTTTCTTCAATGTCTTGGGCTAGGATAATTTGTTTTTCTGTCGCCCGCTGTTTAACCCAGTACAGGCTATCTTGGGCGATCGCCCCTATGGAGAAAGGTTGAAGCTCGGCAGCATCGGCGTTGAGTTGCTGTTGAACCCACTGCAAAACCTGATTGAGTTGGTTAGAGGTGTGGGTCAATTCTGGACGTAGTTCTCTGATGAGCGCCACCGTCTGATCTTGACTCAAAAATTCTTGGTCAAAGGCATCGACGAGACCTTCAAGGGAGGCGATGGGACTACGCAGATCGTGGGCAAGGACAGAAATGAGCTGGTTTTGAATTTTAGTCTTTTCTTCTAGCCGTTGTGCCTGTGCCTGAATCAGTTGGAGACTCTGTTTTGACTGGCGTAAATGGAGTCGCAATGCCAGTTGTTTTTCCACCTGCCGGCCTAAAAAGCTAAGAATTCGACGTTCTCGATCCGTTAAAACGCGAGGCTCTGGATCAATGATGCAAAGCGTTCCTAGTTTACTGCCATCAAAGGCTTGTAAAGGTTTTCCGGCATAGAAACGAATGTGGGGATCTGCCGTGACGAGGGGATTGTCAGCGAAGCGGTCATCTTGTTTGGCATCGGGAATTTCAAAAATCTGGTCATTATGGATGGCATGGCCACAAAAGGAAATATCCCTCGGCGTTTCCTTCACATCTAGCCCAACGGAAGCTTTAAACCATTGACGTTCTTGATCGATTAGAGAAATGAGGGCGATTTTGACATTACATAGCTCTGCTGCCATTTGTGCAAGCTCGTTGAATTCAGACTCTTCGGGGGTATCTAAAATGTCATAACGAAAGAGGGCAGCGAGTCTTTTTAGTTCTTTGGGGAGGGGTTCGGGCGCGAGCATAAATGTCTTTGTCGGTTAAATGGCTGGGTTGCTGGTCATGCCTATGGTGTAAAGATGGTTGCTCTGCCCAAGCTAATTAATGCTGGCGTTTATCATTCGAGCTTGCTCAATGTGTAGGGTCGGGTATGAGAGTGGGCTAAGTCTACAGGAAGGAAAATTATGGAAAGAGGTTCTTCTTTTTTTGATGGGCAACGTCTACATCTCTATTTTAGGAAGGTGCATTCCTTTATTTTTCTATCCGTAGCGATAAATTTACAATTGCGTCAGGTCAATATTGGGGGCGATCGCCAAATTGGCGGTGACATTTTGCACATCATCAAGGGCTTCTAACGCGTCAATCATTTTTAAAACAGCTTGCAGTTGGGTTGTATCATCCAGTGCCATTTCCGTTTCCGGTATCCAGCGCAGCTCAGATTCTTGAACCTGAAACTTTTCTTGCTGAAGAATTTTGCTGAGGCGTTCTAAATTATCTACTGTCGTGAACACCTCAATTTCATTATTGTCGGCGATGATGTCATAGCTTTCGGCTTCCCCCGCCATGGCCGCTTCGAGGAGAGCCTCTTCATCAACATCTTCTGCCGTTAAAATCACCACACCTTTTTGGGTAAACATCCAACTCACACAGCCTGTTTCTCCGAGATTGCCACCATTTTTACTAAAAGCTTCCCGCAGATCCGCCGCTGTGCGATTGCGATTATCCGTTAGCGCCTCAATGAGAATAGCCACGCCGCCTGCACCGTAGCCTTCGTAGCGAATTTCTTCATAGTTGGCATCATCGCTATTGAAAGTACCCGCTCCCTTGGCGATCGCCCGGTCGATATTATCATGGGGAATCCCCGCCGCCTTCGCCTTCTCAATCGCTGTGCGGAGCTGAAAATTTCCCGCCGGATCAGGTGTCCCCTGCCGTGCCGCCACAATAATGGCCCGCGATAGTTGCGTAAAGGTTTTACCCTTTTTGGCATCGACCCGTGCCTTTTGTCGTTTGATATTTGCCCACTTACTATGTCCAGCCATGGTGAATTTTGACAACAAAATAGCGTTTTCCCTGTAGTCAATATCAGGGATTAAAGCCCGTGAAATCAAGGATTTTCCTCAAAAATCCGGTTTTTGCCCTAGACCGTCGCACAAAGTAAGCAATGATCACAAAATAGATTTTTTTGACAAAGGAGTAATTTCCCGTAGAGGCTCAAAAAGATTGAGCTATGCTGGTTGTAATTTCTGAATTGTGTCAATTCTTCGATCTTCGTTTGGCGAGAGACTGCAGTGAGTAATAACGGCTATTCTTCAAAGCAAAATTTAGGGTCTAATTTCGACGACGAATTGTCGGACTTATTTGGGGAGCTTGACGAAACAGCCTCAGACTCATCGGAACCGATTAGCGGCTCCCTTGACGACGAATTAAGTGATCTGTTTGGCGCAGAGATAAATCCCCAGGCAACTTTGCCACCGATTGAAAGCAATTTAAACCAACTTTTTGACACAACAGTAGTCGGTGATGTTTCTGCTTCCCGTGGTGAAGTTGAAGAGATGACAGCGGAGGGCTTTGAAGCGCTATTTGAGGGTGAAGTCAGCTCGACCTCCGATGAAGAAATTGATCTCGATTTTGCCCGCATGACCCTGACCCCCCAAAGTGAACCGCCAGCCAGCGAAGCAGAAATTGAATCAGAGCTAGATAGTATTTTTGGGGAAAATGAATTTAGCGCCGATGAGCTGGAAGTCCAGCCGGATGACCCAATTGCGGAAACGTCGGAGGTGGTCTCCGGCCTAGAAAGTTTGTTTGCCAGTAGTCCGAGCGTTAAACATGAGCAAGAGTTAGAAGCGGATTTAGATAATTATTTTTCCAGTCGGAGTACTGTTCCCGGCGCTCAGTCTCCGGTTGCGCCCCCATCCTCCGAACCTGAGCCACAACCACCATCGGTTAATGCCTTTACGACTCCTCAGGTTGCTTCTCCGAGTCAACCGGCGATCGCCCTGTACCCAGATTTTGCCACCCTTGCGGCTCTAATTGAAGAACCCGCTACAGCTCCAGTCGCGAATTGGCAAGCCCTCGATAGTTTGGTGGGTGGAAGACAAGACAACCTTATTATGTCTCCACCAGCAGAAACTGAGGCGATCGCCCCCGTCTCTACACCCACCCAGAAAATGGACATTGCCAGCGCTAAAGACACAAGCTTTGATGACCTAGTCGAACTACTAGAACAGGCCGACATTGAAATGGGTGGCCCCCCTACCGTTAACGCCACACCCGCGACGGCACGCTCCCGCACAGCCAAACCCAAAGCCTTTGAGCAGACCATGCGGATCCCCGTCAAACAACTCGATAATCTCAGCAACCTAATGGGAGAACTCGTTGTTAACCGTAATAGTCTCGAACAGAGCCAAGAAAAACTCCGACAATTCCTTGACAGCCTCGTTGGGCAAGTCCAAAAACTGAGCGATATCGGTGGGCGAATGCAAGATCTATACGAACGTTCCCTCCTAGAACGCTCCCTCCTTGCCAGTCGCAGCCAAAATGATCACCGTGCCTCACGAGGCGCAATGGGTGGCTTTGACTCGAAAAGCACAATGGGTGGCTCCTCATCCGGACAGGATTACGATCCCTTAGAAATGGATCAATTTACCGGCTTTCACCTCCTATCCCAAGAAATGATCGAGTTAGTCGTCAGAGTGCGAGAATCTTCCTCAGACATTGAATTTCTCGTTGACGACACCGAACAAGTCGCCCGTAACCTCCGGCAAGTCAGCACCCAGCTCCAAGAAGGATTAACCAAATCACGGATGATCCCCTTCGCCCAAGCCGCCGATCGCCTGATGCGACCCGTGCGTGATATCTCCAATAAACTCCACAAAAAAGCCATTCTCGAAGTAGAAGGACGTGACGCTCTCATCGACAAAATGATCCTAGAGCAACTGTACGATCCCCTCACACACCTAATTAACAACGCCATTACCCACGGTATTGAAAGACCCGACGTTCGTACAAACTTAGGCAAATCCCCCACCGGTAAAATTTCCCTCAAAGCCTTTGTCCAAGGTAATCAAATTGTCATCTCCGTTGCCGATGATGGCGCTGGTATCAATCCCGATGTCATCCTCCGTAAAGCCTTAGAGAAAGGTTTGGCAACGCCGGGTCAAGTCAGAAACATGCCCCAGCAAGAAATCTACGATTTTATTTTTCACCCCGGTTTTACAACCAAAGATAAAGCCGATGACTTTGCCGGTAGAGGTGTTGGAATGGATGTCGTGCGCAATGCCCTTGGCGGTATCCGTGGCACGATCACCATTGACTCCGTGCTTGGACGCGGCACAAACTTTATCATTCGTTTACCGCTGACCCTCAATATTTGTAAGGCTCTCTGTTGTTTAAACCGCCATGCACGCATTGCCCTGCCCATGGATGGTGTGGAAGATATGCAGGACTTTACACCAGAACAAATCGAAGTTCAGGAAGGGCGCAAGTACATTACCTGGCGGAACTCTCGACTAAGGCTACATCCTTTAAATAATCTACTCACACACCAACGGCGGCTTAGTCGCACATCCTATGGTGGCGCGGCAGACTCAGACCAAATTCCCGTTGTGATTTTGCGTAGTGCGGGAAATTTATTGGCGCTACAAGTTGATCAGGTGATTGGTGAACAGGAAATTGTCATTAAGCAAATTGAAGGCCCCATTCCGAAGCCTGCTGGGATTTCAGGGGCAACGGTTTTAGGGGATGGCACAATTATGCCTGTAGCCGATGTCCTAGAACTACTGGAGCTTGCTGCCCAGGGACGGGTACGTAAGGCCAGTTCTTGGCAGGAGACAATGCCACCCCAGGACATTCCGCAAAACTTTGCGGCTGATCCGATGGTTTTGATTGTTGATGATTCGATTACTGTGCGGGAATTGTTGTCCCTCAGTTTTACGAAAGCTGGTTACCGGGTAGAACAGGCGCGGGATGGTCAGGAAGCTTGGGAAAAGTTGCGGGGAGGCTTACTCTGTGACTTGGTTTTCTGTGATATTGAGATGCCGCGCATTGATGGTTTGGAGTTGTTATCCCGGATTCAAAAAGATCCGAATTTAGCGCAGATCCCTGTGGCTATGTTGACTTCTCGTGGTGCCGATCGCCACCGTCAAGTGGCGGCTCAACTGGGAGCTAGTGCTTACTTTACAAAGCCATACCTTGAAGAGGCGTTGCTAGATGCAGCGCTGAAAATGAGGGAAGGTGAGGTTCTTTTACCCGGTAGTACTCGGGTAGCGAAGGTCGAAGAGAAGTCTCCCCCACCGGCACCTGTTGCGACTCCACCGTCCAAGATATTTTCTGGGAATCATGGAAAATCTCCAACGGCGCCTCCTGCTGACTCTGAGAATCGTCGTTTTGGGACGCAGGCGACCTTTAAGGTGTTAATTATTGATGACTCGGTGACGGTGCGGGAGCTGCTGGCGATTACATTCCAAAATGCTGGTTATGTGGTTGAAAAGGCGCGCGATGGACAGGATGCTTTAGATAAACTGTTAGCGGAACCTGATTTTAATGTGGCGTTTTGTGATATTGAAATGCCTCGTATTGATGGTTTGGAGCTGTTGAACCGTGTCCAAGAGCATGAAGTGTTGCATCATATTCCCATTGCGATGTTGACCTCCCGTGGTGCGGAGCGCCACCGTAAAATTGCGGCTGAGCGTGGTGCTAAGGCCTATTTCACGAAGCCCTATGTGGAAGATAATTTGCTGAAAGCGGCGGAGCGACTGATTCGTGGCGAGGTACTCCTAGATGAAAATGGTAAGGTAGTGGGATAGATTTGATGATTTTGTCGTCATTGTTTTTTAGAGCTATGATTGGCGATCGCCGTAGGAGTTGACCAAAATAATGTTTCAGTCAAAGACTGTACTACTTGGTATGGGTATGGTGGCGGGTTTTTCTTTGCTGGCAGCCCAGCCCGCTATTGCAAGGGATGTTGAAATTAAAGTCGGTATTGTGCAGCGTTTTGGGGAAGAGGAGTCTGATACCTTAACTGTTGGTAGTTTGCCGGGCGATCGCCTCACCCTTGAGATTGAAACGGGTGGTCAGCCGCAGATTTTAGAGACGGACAAGGTGACTTTCACCCTAGGGGCGCGCGCATTGTCCGAAGCGGAGTTGTCGGAACATATTGTTCTGAGTGATCAAGGCACTTTTGAAACGGCCGAAGATAGTGCTAAAGAGTGGCGATCCCGCGGCATTGAAGTGGAAATTACCCAGCCGGGTCGCTGGCAGGTATGGGCACATCGGGAGGTTTACAATACGCCGCTCCTGAAACGTTTATTGCTAGAAGATTTACAGCGGGCGGGATTTACTGAGCCTTATTTAAGTTCTGAGGTGCGGCAAGAACGGGCGATCGCCTCCTTTGTGGTGGGCGGTTATCGTTACAATCGTGCCAATGTCGCCATTCGTTCAGGCAATAATTTATTTACGATCCAAGAAGACGGGGGCAAACAAAGCCGTTTTGCTGGTCGTCTCCAGCTCCAGCCCAATGCCTACGGCACTTACACTCTGGTCAACGAAGTTGATATCGAGACCTATTTACGGGGCGTTGTGCCCTACGAAATCGGCCAAAGCGCGCCGACTAACGCGGTAGAAGCCCAAACGATTATTGCACGCACCTATGCCCTCCGTAATTTACGGCGTTTTAAGGCTGACAACTATGAAATGTGTGCCACTGTCCATTGCCAAGTTTATAAAGGTTTAGAAGGAAGTACGAGTCGCATCGATCAGGCGATCGCCCGCACCAAAGGACTCGTTTTGACCTACGAAAATGAATTGGTGGATGCACTATATTCCTCCACAACAGGTGGCGTAACGGCCTCCTTTAGCGATGTCTGGAATGGCGAGGAACGTCCCTATCTGAAAGCGGTGATTGATTCTCCCAACCAAGTGTGGGATCTGGGGGCAACCTCTTTAGCCGATGAACAAACCTTTAGAAAATTTATTGCCCTAAATGAAGGCTTCAATGAGACTGGCCGAAGCCCCTTCCGCTGGGAACGTTCTGCTACCCTTCAAGAGCTGGCAACAACGCTGCAAAAATATCTCGAAAAAACCCAGCATCCGCTCGAAGGGATTAAATCTGTTCAGAAATTAGAAATTATGCGGCGATCGCCCTCAGGCCGGGTACTCGAATTGGATGTCACCACAGACAAAGGCATTGTCAAACTGCTAAAAAATGAAATTCGTAGTGCTCTAGGGCCACCACGCAGCACCTTGTTTTATCTCCAACCAATGAAAAATGCCCAACAACAAATTACAGGCTATACCTTTGTTGGTGGTGGTTTTGGTCACGGCGTGGGTATGAGTCAATTTGGGTCCTACAATCTCGCTAATCTGGGTTGGTCTGCTGCTAAAATCCTCGAATTTTATTATCCCGGCACGACCTTGCAGCCTTTAAACGACTCCATCGTTTTTTGGGAGGAAATGGAATAAAACTTGCGTAGTGCTACAAAGTCCTACAAGTAACTAGACACCGAGCGTAAGACATCGGGAATGGGCGTATCCTCAGGAAATTTGAGGCAGGTTTCCGAATAGCCGAGATAGCCAGATTCGGTAAAAGCCATGAGCATCCTTGCGAGGGCAACCCAAACTTCTTGATCAAATTCCCAATTTCCCTCGCGAGGGGCATAACAGGAAATAGATTTTAGCGCCCAAAAGTAGCTATTTCGAACCACCGATCCACCTTTTTTAAAGGCTGGCACATCGTCTTTGTCGATACAGAGAATGTCGTCTTGGATAAATACCCGCATCTAGGTTGAAAGTCATAGTTCTCTAGCTCTAGCCTAAAACATTGCCGGTCTCGAAAAAATGGTGGCGATCGCCATCCCAACAAAAAAAGACCCCAGCAAACACTGAGATCTTTATTTACTGAATTCTCTAACGAGAAAAATTTAGAATTGGGGGCCAAGACCAACCTTAGGGGCATAAACAGCGCGATCGCCCAGTTCATCTTCGATGCGGAGGAGACGATTATACTTCGCAACCCGCTCACTACGGCAGAGAGAACCAGTTTTAATCTGACCCGCACGCGTTGCAACCGCAAGATCGGCGATCGTTGTATCTTCAGTTTCACCAGAACGGTGACTGATTACAGATTGATACTGATTACGAGTAGCGAGATCGATGGTCTCAAGAGTTTCAGTGAGGGTACCGATCTGGTTGAGCTTAATCAAAACCGCATTACCAGCCTTTTCCTCAATCCCTTTTTGTAGACGAACTTTATTGGTTACGAACAAGTCATCGCCTACTAACTGAACGCGATCGCCGATCTTTGCCGTCAGCGCAGCCCAACCTTCCCAGTCATCCTCATCCAGACCGTCCTCAATAGAAACAATCGGATACTTAGAAACCATCTCCGCGAGATAATCAACAAACTCTTCGCGGCTGTGGGCAGAGCCATCGTAGGTATACTTACCATCTTCGTAAAATTCACTCGCCGCAATATCTAAAGCTAAAGCCACCTGTTTACCCGGCTCGTAGCCCGCTTCTTGGATCGCATCAACGAGAATTTCTAACGCCTCTTCATTAGAGCCTAAGTTGGGCGCAAAACCACCTTCATCACCAACACCAGTGAGTAAACCCTTTTTGTCGAGTACCTTGCTGAGCGTTGCAAAAACCTCCGCCCCCCAACGCAGCGCTTCTCTAAAGGTCTCTGCACCGACAGGGACAATCATAAATTCTTGGAAGTCCACATTATTCGCAGCATGCTCACCACCATTAATCACGTTCATTAAAGGCACAGGCAAAACATTCGCCAAGGGACCACCGAGATAACGGTAAAGCGGCAAGGCCAACTCTTCCGCTGCAGCCCGTGCCGTGGCGAGGGAAATCGCCAAAATTGCATTAGCACCGATATTAGATTTATTGTCAGAACCATCGCGGGCGATCATGGCGTAATCAATGGCACTTTGGTCTAAACCATCTTTGCCGATCAGTTCTGGAGCAAGTTTTTCCTTGGCGTTACGTACTGCCTTGAGTACACCTTTGCCGCCGTAGCGGCTTTTATCTTCATCCCTAAGTTCACAAGCTTCAAAGCTGCCTGTCGATGCGCCACTGGGAACCTGCGCTAAACCAAATGCGCCGCTTGCAAAACGTACTTCTGCTTCTACTGTGGGGCGACCTCTGGAGTCTAAAATTTCTCTTGCGTCAATTGCTTCGATAATTGCTTCGGATTTGTCCAGCATTATTAGGGTTTCTCACTGACCATTTGTATCAGGATTAAACATACCCTGTTCCGGAAGTTTTGTTACAGTTTTTACAGCGTTTATCAATGAAAAGCGATGACGTTGTCAAGAATCTCCGATATATCTTGATGTTTCCTTAAGGTTTGCTCCAGAATTTAGGATGATATTAGAGCGTTGATACTACTTGCTTGTTGGATGGCTGGGTTTTTTCGAGATAAACTAAGGGCGTTGTCATCCTCCCTGTCTGAGAGCTTAAGTTAAATGGCGTGATGTGAATCTAAGTGAGCTTGGTTTCGGGGCAAGGTAATAGGAGGTAAGAGTTATGGCTAATAATCGACGGGTATCTAAGGTTTCTTCGCTCATTAAGCGGGAAATTAGCATGATGCTGGTGCAGGATATTAAGGATGACCGCGTCGGGGCGGGCATGGTCAGCATTACGGATGTGGAGGTGTCGGGTGATTTGCAGCACGCAAAGGTTTTTGTCAGTATCTATGGTTCTGAAGAGGCGCGTGCTGAAACGATGGAGGGCTTAAAAGCCAGTCAGGGGTTTGTTCGCCGTACCTTAGGGCAACGGGTACGGTTACGCCGATCGCCGGAAATTTTATTTATTGAGGATCGTTCCCTAGAAGAGGGCGATCGCATGATCAATTTGATTAATCAGCTGGAGATTAAAGAACCGGAAGAGCTGGAATCCGAGGAAGCGGTTTAAGTTGTCGATGGGTGCGCTACCTGCTATTGATTCCCTCTCGTTACGACAACTAATTGGACAGTTGATTGTTGTGCGCTCGTCTGGTTGTTTGCTGGATGGCGATCGCCTCTATCCCCAGTGGGAAGCGGATCAAAATACACTCCAAACATGGGTCAAGGATTGGTCTGTGGGTGGGGTGATTTTATTGGGGGGAAGCGCGGCAGAAGTTTCCCTCAAAACAAAGCAGCTACAAGATTGGGCTGATATTCCTCTCCTCATTGCTGCCGATATAGAAGAAGGAGTCGGGCAACGGTTCGCGGGGACAAGTTGGTTTCCACCACCCATGGCCTTGGCTGAAATTTATCGCAAGGATCGACGACGGGCGATCGCCCTCGCTGAGCAAATGGGAGAGATTACTGCGAAAGAGTCGTTAAGTATTGGGATTAACTGGATACTCGCGCCCGTGATGGATGTGAATAATAATCCTGAGAATCCTGTCATTAATATCCGTGCTTTTGGAGAAACACCGGAAGAGGTTGCGGCACTGGGCACAGCCTTTATTCGAGGCGTTAAAAAATATCCGGTGCTGACCTCCGCCAAACATTTTCCCGGCCATGGTGATACGGCAATGGATTCCCACGTGGCGTTGCCCATAATTCCCCATGAACTAGAACGCTTAGAAAAGATTGAGTTACCACCTTTCCAAGAGGCGATCGCCGCCGGAGTCGATTCAGTGATGACAGCCCACTTGATGATTCCGACTTTAGATAAAAAATATCCCGCTACCCTTTCTCCCGAAATTTTGACTAATCTGTTACAGCAAAAATTAGCCTTTGACGGATTGATTGTGACCGACGCGTTGATGATGGGGGGGGTTACTAAATTTGCTGAGCCTGCGGAAGTCGCAGTGCTTGCCTTGGAAGCCGGAGCCGATATTTTGCTGATGCCTCCCGATGTCCGTGGGGCGATCGCCGCCATTGAAAAAGCCATCCAGTCTGGTCGTTTAACCCTTGATCGTCTCAAACAATCTGTCACGCGCATTTGGGCTGCAAAACAAAAGCTGACCTCGCAAAGTATTTCTTCCTATCCCGAGGCGATCGCCGAACAACAAACGCAAAAAATCATTACAGAAATTCTTGAATACTCCAGTCGGCATAATAATATTTCCCAGCCTTTACCCACCCACACCGCATCCCCAGCGCAAAACCTGATTATTGTTGACTCGATCCTAAAAAGTGATTTCCTCAAGCCCAACTGTCCGGCGATCGCCATTCCCCAGTCCCATGGCTTTATGCCCAAGATTATTGAATTAAGCCATTGGCAAGACTATAACCTCGCCGCTACATTAACAATTGTGCAAATTTTTACGCGAGGCAATCCCTTTACTGGCAAGTTAGCCCAGCCCCTAAAACTGCTCCGAAAAATAAATAAAAAAGTCGATATTCAGGCTATCCTTAGCTACGGAACACCCTATTTTTTCCCAGACATAGTCCAGACATTTGCAGGCCATATTCCCTGCCTTTTTGCCTACGCTCAAATGGCGATCGCCCAAGACTATCTCTGTTCCCAACTCTGGAATCCAGACCAAGCAAACCTTTCAGCAGATACCGAGTTCATCTAAGAAGTACCAACAAAAGATGACAATTAATTAATAAAGCAAAAAAAAACGTAGTACTTTGTAAAGTCCATCAAGAAAAATTCACTTAGGTATTAAAATATACAGCCATTTTTCTCTGGCAATGCCTTGTATTTTCAAGTAAGATAGTGACCACATAGTTCTTCATCCGTTGAGAGGTAACTAAGAATGAATATTGCTACGATGCCTCAAACAATTAACCAGGGAAAACATTTCTCCATTGAGATGCTAAAGGATGAAGTTCGTCAGTTGGTGGAGATGGGCAAAATTGACTGTCGCCAACCGATTTACGTACTCTGTCAATTTATCCCTGCACGCGAGTGGGTTTGTGTAGAACGCGAGCTAGAGCGTAACGGTTTTTTATTAAGAGACCACATTGCAGATTTAAATCCAGCCCAGTGTTGGAGTGATGACTAATCAGTACAAGCCTTTTTAAAAATGAATTGATAACCTCATTCCCTTTTTTGAAGATCAGTCCTTCTTGCCCTTTACCTTTGAAAATACTAATGGGGTTTTATCATATCCTTTATTAAAAAAAGATTGATTACAAAAAATATCTAGACGCATTTTAAGTAAAAATGAAAATATATTAGGTTTTCTAAGTATTTTTCTTTTGAGTATTTTTCTAAGTATATTTTGGTAGAACATCGCTAAAGAATAGAGGTTGCCATTCATATCGGTTTATACTGTGTAAGGGGCGTTAAATTATATGAATAAAATCTTTCTTAAGATCAGAAAAAAGAGAAAGAGTTAACTGTTAAATAAAATATTGCAGGTTGAGTGATGCAATCAGCAATACTTGCGTTTCAATAGCAATGACTTTGGTTGTTGATAGAGGTTTTGCTTTCTGCCCTAATATATTTTTTCGTTTTATTATTTCTTTTCTGGAAAGAATTCATGATTGATTCTACTCTTGCATTTTCAAATCCCTTTTTTCTATCCCTTGGTCAAATTCGGGATGAAGTGAAAAATCTAGTTGAGCAAAATCTGGTTCGGCGAAACCAGTCTCTCTATTGTCTCTGTGAATTTATTCCGCCCCGTGAGTGGAGTAGCGTGGAGTCGGAGCTAGAAAGATGCGACTATTTACTGCGGGATTGTATCGGAGATTTATTAAGCGCGGAAAAATGGGAGAACGACTAGGTCTAGTTTGCCTAGAAAAAATATTCTCCCATACCGTTTGATAAATTATTCCACAAAAGAAATACAACAACTTTTAATTTTGAGCTGAGATTTCTAACTGGGAAATCAAGCCAAAGAGAGTATTTCCATTGTGAGCAACTTTAGACTTTTACTGTTCTGGGTTTGACTCTTGGCGGAGAGCTGCTAATTCTGCTTTAAGCATGGTGATTTGCTCTGTTAAAACTAGAATTTCTTCTTCTAGTTCTGAATCTTTCACTTCAACGGCTGCTGTGGGCACTTCGCGATCGCCGGCGGGTTTGCCACTATCTTTTTGGAAAATATTTTCAAGGAATTTACGGGCTTCCGCTTCGGTCATTTCACCTTTCTCAGACCATTCGGCAGCGCGATTTTGAAGTTCGGCGCGAAATTCTGTAATAGTGACATCCCTCTTCTGGGGATCTTGGAGTGTTTCGACAAGGGTTGCGGCAGCGCCAACGGTGACACGAAATCCTTTCTGGACAATGTCAAAAATATTAGTGGAAGTGTTCATGGGCGGTTATTCCTGCTCTTTACAAAAAAGTGACGAGTAAATAAACATCTTTTTGCTAGCCTAGCGCAACGCTCTGAAAACCGCCTTTATCCTAGGGCTTAGTTATGCTTGGGCAAGGTAATTGTCAAGGTCTTCCAACAACCGAGGGAGTTCTGCCTCGCTGGTTAGGCGAATGCGTTCGTCTCGGAGGGTGATTAAAACCTTTGCAGCGAAAGGGCTAGGGTAAATGTTGGGGTTACAGAAGATTTCAAGGAAAATATCGCCTGTGTGCTGGTATTCCATGGGCTTTTTTGGGGCTGGGCGGGATGGTGCGGAGGAGCCGGCGATCGCCCGCATACTTGCCATCAGCATATCGATTTCAGCTTTGATGCCCTGGGCTGCCTCTGGGGTGAAGCGAAAAGAAACAGAACCTTGCAGGAGATTTAGAGTGAGAGGGATTGACATTTATTTAGTGCAAACGTAGTAAGTTCATCTTAGAAATGACCTCCACTTCTGACAATTTTTTGGTGATCTTTTATTTAGGAATGTCGCTAATTAATAACTTCAAGTGTCTAGCTCAAGAAGTGTGCCGCATCGTTTGCAAAATTTTGCGTCTTGGTCATGGAAGGCAAGACCACATTTTGTACAGTCAACTTCTTTCTGGGTTGTGCTTTTAATAAATTGCCGTACTAAGTCTCCCAATTGCCACGGAATAACGGCAATGCCGGTCAAAATCATGAGTAGCGTGACAATTTTGCCGCCAGAGGAAATGGGGGTTTTATCGCCAAAACCGACAGTCGTCATGGTGACAACGGCGAAGTACAAAGCATCAAGAAAGTTTTTAAAAGTATCTGGATTAACCGTATGTTCAACTTGGTAAATTAAGCCGGCACAAATAAAAATAATCGTAAACAGCGTCAGAATAATCCGACTTAAAATGATCGTATCTTTGGCCTTAACATTTAAAATAGAGATTTCTAGGCGAAAAAAGCGAATGAGTCGAAGCAGCCGAAACCATCGAAAAATTCGGAAAAATCTAATATCTAAAAAACCCAAAAATAGTGGGGCGATCGCCAACAAATCGATTAAGGAAAAAAACCGAAAAGGAAACTTCTCCGGTTCTTCCGAACAGATAAAACGAACGACATATTCAACAGCAAACAAAATCAGAATACTGTAGTCGATATAGGACAGTATCTGTGAAATAGCTGACGGTAAGTCATAGGTCTGGGCAACGAAAATCCCCGACGAAATGAAGATCAAAACACATAGGAAAATATTGATCCCGCGACCGATAGGACTCTCAAAGTCGTCGAGGTAATGACCAATGGTTAATCGCCAAGATGTTTGACTTGTCATCTGTTCTGATTTGGGACTTGCTATTCGGGTGTATGACCTGACTCAACAATAATTGACTTGATTTCAGCTTCCGTAGCAGAAGTGTCTACTGTAACGATTTTATTGGTCACATCAACGGAAACTTGCGCATCTTCTTGCTGGGACTCGATAGCTTTAGTAATCGTGTTGCCGCAAACTTCGCAGGCGATCGTCGGCACTTTAATTTTAAGACTCATAAGATGAAGAATTTTAAGGGTGTGTGTAAACAGAAAATCTAAATTTTATTGATTGGCAGCATCTTGCCAGCCGGCGCGAATCGCTTCTTCTTCGCTACAAAACCATCTTTCGCCTTCATTTTCAAAGATTTCGACTTTCGCATAGTCTTGATAACCCGGTTTATGATAAAACTTCTTGCCGTCGGGATAGGAAATGTTGCCTTTAATGTTACAAGTTTGAGTTGGTTGAGAATTTGCGTTGTCGCGACTTTGTTCTGGACGAATTGGTGCTGAGCTTTGATTAGAAATGGCAGTTTGTCTCGACTGAGATTCTAAAAATTTTGGAACACCGATGACGACTCCTGCTAGAAGTAAGCCGATTATTACTGCATTAAGAAGCTGCGGTGTTTTGGAGTTAGAGCGAGAAAATGGCTGCCTAGAGCGTTGATATGAGGTGCGGCTTGAAGTAGTTGATTTTAAATTGCGTTGTTGAGGTTGTTTGTGAAAATTTTTTTTCTGTCGAACAGGAGCCATTGGGGTAAAGCTTGCGTTAACAGCTTTGTATTTACCGTCCGATTCTCTTTTTAGGTCGAAGTAAATAATGTCACCAGCTTTTGGGCGGTGCGATGCTCCTTGAAGAGCACTGATATGGAGAAAAATATCTTTTTTGATGCCATTAGTTTGGATAAATCCAAACCCGCGATCATCTTTCCATCGAACTATCTTGCCTTGATAACGCTTATTGCTCATTAGTTAGCCGTTAGTTGAAAAATCACTTGAGCAGTTGTGTCCAAGTTTGGCGACCAACAATACCGTCTCCGTCAAGGTTTAAGGCGGTTTGGGCTGCGATTACTGCTTGTAAGGTTTGGGGACCAAAAATTCCGTCGATTGTACCGGGAAAAAAGCCTTTTGCTTTCAAACGTTGTTGTAGAAATGTGACGGCTTCGCCATCCATTCCCTCCCTTAAGAGCGGCAGAGTTTCGGCGGTGCGTTGACTGGGAGCTACAGCAGTCGTGGTGTCAGGGGTCTCTGCGGTTTCGGTTGGTTCTTCCGTTGCTGTCGGTGTTGTTTCAGTAGTCGTAGTTGTTATGGGAGCAGCAGGTGGTTCCGTGGGGAAAAGGGTCGCCCATGTGAGGCGATCCATTACGCCTGTTTCGGGGAGTTGGGCTGCTTTTTGGAAACGATAAACGGCAATGACGGTTGCTTCGTCGTAGGTTCCGGTGACTTCGCCGGTGTAATAATTTAGTAATTTTAGGGTGGCTTGCAGTTCTCTGACTGCTGTTCCAGTGCTACCGCTACGCAGTTCGGGTCGGATGATCTGGGCGATCGCCCCATTACTTAAACCACCAAACGCAAGGGTGAGGGCTAATCCGGCAGTAAGTAGTGATGAACGGGAAAACATAATTTGTACTCTAAAAAATAGCCGAAAATAGGGGCGATCGCCTTTTACGATAGCTCAATGTCTTCGAGGAGAGAAAGGGCATCCTTAGAGCCAACCACGGAGATATAAGGATTTTTAAAATGACGTTGGGCAGCGGCGTAGGTTTCTTCGGGAGTGATGCGCTCGATGTGGGTTTTAAATTCTTGGTCAAAGCCAACTCCTAAACCGATGCTTTCATACCAGCCAAAGATTTGCGCCAACTCAGCATTAGTCTGTTTGCCGAGGGCATATTGTCCTAAAAGTTTATTTTTGGCGATTTGTAATTCACCTTCACTCAGAGGGTTATCCATTAATCGCTTTGCTTCTTTGTGTAATCCCTTGAGGGCGATCGCCGTATTTTTAGGAGCTGTGCCGATATAGGTGACAAATTGTGATTGATTCAGGCGGGTCGGGAAGAAAGCCGAGACATCATAGGCTAACCCCTGTTTTTCTCGCAGCTCGACAAACAGACGACTGGATAAACCATTACCAAGGTAGGTACTGAGAAGCTTAAGCGCAAAGAAATCATCATCGGCAACTGTACCTGTGAGATAACCCAAAATAACGATCGCCTGCTGGCTATCCTGCTCTTTTTGCCACATTCCGCCCGTCGGCGCGAGATTTGGAATGGTCATCGCTTCCAGAGGTTCTGCCGGATTTTTCCAACTACCAAAAGCCTTATCTATCATTGCTTCGGCTTGCTCAAGGGTGATGCGACCAGACAAACTAATAATCAAATTATCGGGGCGAAAATGTTTGGCATGAATCGCTGCTAAATCTTCCCGCGTAAAACTTTTAACGGTTTCGTCTGTCCCTAAAATTGACATGCCGTAGGGATGCGCCGGATACATATTTTCTCGCAATTGCTTGTAGGCGACATTAAAGGGTTGCTCCATTTGAGAGCGAATATTTTGCAACGTTATTTTTCGTTCTAGCTCCACTTCTCGCTCAGGAAAAGTAGGTTTTTGCATAATCTCTGCCGCCAAATCCAGAATCGTCTGAAAATCTTTGGTGACAGCCTTCATGCTCATCGCCATGTAGTCATTGGACGTACTTGCCCCAAGACTTGCGCCGATAGATTCGATTTGTTCTGCAATCTCTACCGCCGCGTAATTTTCAGTTCCCTTTGTCAATACCGCCGCCATGAGGTGAAATAAACCTGCCTGTTGGAGGCTTTCCCAACGTCCGCCTGCCTTCGGTAAAAAGATGCGTCCTGCCACCAGATCCGCCACAGGATTTTCGGTCACAATCAGCTTGATGCCGTTGGCTAAGGTCGTGATGTGGGTCATTTGGGTCGGGGCTGTGGAAACCATTAGCGGATGTTTTGTGTGTTGCGTGGCTATAGAACTGTAGCAAATTGCGTCTGACTGGTGGGGCTGTAATGCCGTAGTTTGTTAACAAGTAGTTTTTTCTTCTGGGTATGGATGTCAAGGCGATCGCCGCACAGTTATCAGGTATCAGTGAACAGTTATCAGTGAACAGTTATCAGGTATCAGGTATCAGGTATCAGTCACCAGTGATTGAGGTGTTTGGGGAGATTGGCTCGACGAATGGGGTCTTGTGGGAACGGTTTCGGGCTGGGGCAATGATGCCGAGGGTGGCGATCGCCAAACGTCAGACAGCGGGACGGGGACAGTGGGGTAAAAGCTGGACATCCTCGGAAGGGGGCTTGTATTTATCGATGTTGGTTCCTATGGAGCTAAACCCACAAGATGCTTACGGTTTAACGATTGCTAGCGTTTGGGGGATCACAAAATATCTACGGAAACAAGGCATTCCGGTGGAGATTAAATGGGCAAATGATTTGATTTTAAACGGCAAAAAGTTAGGTGGCATCAAAACTGAAACTAAAATCCAAGCAGGCAAAGTGACAGCGGCAGTGATTGGCGTTGGCATTAATTACAGTAATGAAATCCCCGATGTTGGTATTAATCTCCAAGATTTTTGGGATGGGGATTCGCAGTTTCCCATTGAGCATTTAGCGGCAACTGTAATTGCTGGAATTTCGGAGGCGATCGCCCAACTTACAGAAAAAGGAATGGAGAGTATCCTGCCAAACTATTTGCAACTCCTTAAAAATCTGGACGAACTCATCGTTTATGAAGGACATCTCGGCAAAATTGTCGGCGTTAATGAAAAAGGTGAATTGCTAGTCAGAATGGAAGCTGAAGGCTCTCGCAGCACCATTAAAATTCCGCCCGGTGGCGTTTCCCTCGGTTACGATCGTTAGGATAGAGCCAATAAAAATTCCTTTTAATATTATCCGCCATGTCCACCGCCACCCAAACAAAACAAGCTTTAATTGAGGCGATCGCCACCGTTGCCCAAGACGAAAATTTAGCTAAGGGCACACCTCTAACCGATTTGAATCTAGATTCGGCGATCGCCACGCAACTAGAAACAAAAATCATTGCCCTAGAAAGCGAAAACCCCAATCCCTATCCTTTAAAAACCTCTATTGAATTACTGGACGGAGCATGGGAACTACTTTATTCCACCGCACGGGAAATTCGGGTTTTAAACTCGTTGCCCCTCGGCTTTCAGTTAGGACGGGTTTACCAAGTGATTGATGTCGCAACAAAAGGTTTTTACAACCAAGCCTTTTGCAAACATGCCACCAATGCCCTAGCAGGCTACGTTACGGTGAACGCCACATTCTCCAAAGCCCCCACCCCCGACGATGGCATTCCCGACCGCAAAATTAATGTGGACTTTAATCAACGCTCCATTTTTATTACCAAAGTCCTAGGCTTACCCTTCGTCTTAAAAAATCCCGTAAGCACCGTCTCCGCCCGTAATCCCGTTGGTCGCATTCCCAGCCTCACCCTCACCTACCTCGACGCAGATTTTCGCATCGGGCGGGGTGGTGACCAAAGTATTTTTGTCCTGAGCAAAACAAATACCATTCAACCCTAAATTTTCCTGAACAGGAAAAAGGCGATCGCCTTTACAACGCATTAAGCCCCACCAAAAAACAAAAAAATCATTGCTAAAATTAACAAACTAACTTTCATCAAATTTTTGAGCGATCTAAATATCCCATAAGCAGATCAACCATAGATTTCGGTGAAAACCTTCAGGAGAATTTCATGTTAAAACTTCGTCCACGTCACGCTGCCTTATCGATGGGAGCAGTTCTTACTCTTGGTCTATCGAGCTGTGGCGTATCGACAGTGCAGCAGTGCAATGACTTATCAGAAGTCATGAACCAAGGCGAAGAGTTCCAGGCCGAGTTTGAAGCAGAAATGGAAGAGTTTGGTAACCAATTCGCCAACTCAGCCGATATTGAAAGCATTAAAACCATGGCAGGCAGCTATATGGATGTCGTCGGACGAGTTGTCACAAAGATCGAAGGGATGTCCACCGATCTTAAAGCTGTAAATCTTCCCGACGAAACCCTAGCGGGCTATCGCGATCAGTACGCTGAAGTCACAACCCAGTTTGGTCAAGAACTCGCTAAAACCAGTGAAGCCATGGCCTCTCTTAAAAACGTTGAAACAGAAGATGATCTGATTCCCGCAGCCACAGAGTTCCAATCAAAAGCCGTCGATGCCTTCACGAAACTTGACGCTCTTTCTACCCAAGGCGATGAAGTGACTGCGCAAATTCAAGGATACTGCGAAGCTGAAGCAGGCTAGGTTTAGTTCGCTGTCAGTTTATGTCGTTGTTTCCCACAAAAACAGTAGGGGTTGAGCATGCTCAACCCCTACTAAAATTAAGAAGATAAAAATCTATATCTAAAGAAAATCACGACGCATATAAGGACGCAATACTTCCGGTACTTCTACCGTGCCGTTAGGCTGCTGATAATTTTCAAGAATTGCCGCCATCGTCCGGCCGATCGCCAAACCAGAGCCATTCAATGTGTGCACAAATTGTGTCCCTTTTTTACCCGCTTCCTTAAAACGAATACTGGCGCGACGCGCTTGGAAATCATAGAAATTAGAGCAGCTCGAAATTTCCCGGTAGGTTTCCGCAGAGGGCAGCCACACTTCAAGGTCATAGCATTTGCCAGCGCTAAAGCCGATATCACCAGAGCAGAGTTCCAAGACGCGGTAAGGCAGCTTCAATGCTTTCAGAATTGCCTCGGCGTTCTCGACAAGTTTTTGGTGCTCTTCAGCAGACTTTTCGGGATGCACAAACTTCACGAGTTCGACTTTATTAAACTGGTGCAAGCGAATGAGACCGCGTGTATCTTTACCATAGCTACCAGCCTCCCGACGAAAACAAGGAGTATAAGCGCAGTGGTGAATGGGTAAATTGTCCGCTTCAATAATTTCGTCGCGGTAGAGATTCGTCACCGGCACTTCTGCGGTGGGCGTTAGCCAAAGATCATCGTCGGCACATTTAAAACTTTCTTCAGCGAATTTCGGCAGTTGACCCGTGCCCGTGAGGGAGTCTGAATTAACTAAAACTGGCGGCATCACTTCGGTATAGCCTGCCTCAATTTGAGTGTCGAGCATGAAATTAATCAAGGCTCGCTCTAGGGCTGCACCGGCACCAGTGAGGGTCACGAAGCGACTCTGGGCAACTTTTACAGCGCGACTAAATTCGAGAATGCCTAATTTTTCGCCGATTTCCCAGTGGGGCAAAATCCCTTCATTACTGCGAATATATTCATCACCCCAGCGACGCACTTCGACATTTTCTGTTTCATTCGCACCGACAGGCGTACTTTCATCCGGCAAATTCGGTAATGCTAAAACGAGTTCTTGAATTTGCGCTTTAAGTTCTTTTTCCTTCGGTTCAAGGTCGGCTAATTGCTTTTTGATATCGTTACCTTCGGTTTTAAGGCTCGTAATTTCTGCACTTTTAGGATCCGCGCCGCCTTTCATTTTCTGACCGATCGCCTTACCAATTTCGTTACTCCGTGCTTGTAACTTACTGCGATCGCCTTCGAGGGAACGTTGCTGGGCATCAAGATCGAGGATGGGCTGGAGGTCATACTCGCCAGCTTTGCGGGTATTAAGACGTTCCTGAACGAGTTCGGGATTTGAGCGGATAAGTTTAATGTCTAACACGGATTTGTATTGCGGAATTTGTATTGCAGCTAGGGCAAGAACCACCCAATATTATTCATGATGCTTTGGGATTAATCAATTGGCGCAGTAGGCGTTGTAATCCCTTAACCAGAGCTGGATTGCTTTACCGACGCTGCCATGGGTGGTATTGCGCGGGGGAATAAGAATTGTCCCCGGCTCTCTACGGTTAACAATGCTAAAGAGATGAACAACAGCCCATCCCTTGGAGGAGGGGGTGACCAATAGCCAATGGTGATTTTCTAAATAAACTGGAATGTCGTTAATGTATTGCTTATCGAGGGTCGTAAAGAAGAGTTGCTCTGTTGTATCGGCGGCGGCTGAGGTGAATTGCTGCTGCTTTAAGGGTAGTGGCCGAAAATCTGGTAGACCTGCTTCTATGATATAGCTGAAGGTATCTTCTTGGCGATCTAGTCTGCGGGCGCGTTGGATGACACGGTTACTGTAGCTGGGTAAATCTGCTAAAAGCTGGGGCATAATTGCCGCTGCGCTTTCATTTTTAGTGCAGATCATGGGGGCGGCGATCGCCTCCATTCCCCACAGACCCAAACTCCCTGAGCACATCACTATTACGGCTACTATTTTCCGACCCAGTCTAGCTATCAAATGACGATACCGACAGAAGAACGGCTTTATTATAGCTTTGGGCGATGGCTTATCTAGCGGAGCAGCTTGAGATGAGGAGTCGTCAAAATCATCGAGATTAAGACATTGGATCTGCTTTAAAGTTTTATTTTGTTAGGGTTTAAGATGTTAAACCTCTACCTATTTTACTGACTACGACTATAGATCTGTTTTGGCGATCGCCTTGTCTATGCCCTCTTTTACCGCCGCTGCTGACCGATGGAGTTGGGCTAATTCTTCCTCCGTCAACTGAATTTCAACAATCTGTTCGACACCGCTACAACCGAGGCGACAGGGAACACCCAAAAACAAATCCGTTAAGCCATACTGACCATCGAGGTAAACCGCTGCGGGTAATAAACGGGATTGATTGAGAATTAACGACTCAACCATGTAGCAAACCGATGAAGCAGGGGCATAGAAAGCGCTACCTGTTTTTAGGAGTTTTACGATTTCTGCACCACCATTTTTGGTGCGCTCCATCAGTCGGGCGATCGCCTCCGGTTCGAGGAATTCTGTGATGGGCACACCGCTCACAGTGCAATAGCGGGGAATGGGAACCATCAAATCACCATGACCTCCCAAAACAAAGGTCGAAATATCTCCTGTGGTCGCGCCAGTTTCTAGGGCGATAAAGCTCCGTAGCCGCGAAGAATCCAGCACACCTCCCATACCCATCACATGGTTTTGGGATAAGCCTGTCGCCTTCCACGCCAGATAGGTCATCACATCGAGGGGATTAGTCACCACAATCACAATGGCATTGGGACTATGGGCGATCGCCTGTTTTGCCGCGTGGGTGACAATTTTCGCGTTCGTATAAAGTAAATCATCACGACTCATACCCGGTTTACGCGGTAGCCCCGCCGTAATCACCACAATGTCAGAACCCACTGTATCTGCGTAGTCGTTTGTCCCCAGAATTTTTTTATCGTGGCGCTCTAACCCCTGCGCTTCGTAGAGATCTAGCGCAATACCTTGGGGCAAACCTTCGACAATATCGAGCAAGACCACATCGGCTAAGTTTTTTTCGGTAATCCGCTGGGCTAGGGTACTCCCCACTTTTCCAGCACCGATCACCGCCACCTGGGGCGCTTTACAAGCAATGGAAGGGGCGGCGATCGCAGACATAGCTTTTCTTCTCCGAAATAGCGTTAGTTACAAAACTTCGAGCTGATCAATACGGAGCCAAACGCTGGGTGTCGGTGTATAGAAACGAACAAGAGCATATTCATCATTTAGGTCAAGAATTTCCCCTTTACTTTCGAGAAAATAGGACGGCAAACGAGAATCACTGGCTTTCGCTTCGACGCTGTTTACAAATTGCTCTTTGATCACCCGCACAAGAGTTCCTTTTTTTAGTTTAGCTGCCATAATTGCTGCGTTCTCCAGAGTGTGTCGAATTTCATTCTAAATCTTAACGGGATGGGATCTCCGCGACACCACCGCGATCAAGAGAGATTTTGCCAATCTATGTGATAAAGCGGCATTATTAACTGTCAAGTTTGGGCTCCTCAGGCAACTTCCCCATGGCAACGGAAATACCACCAAAAAAATTGTGGCGATCGCCCTTTGTCGAACACCACAACCTTCCTTGATTTTTCTTTCAAACTAAAAAAATTTTCAGGTAAACCTTGAAGTTAGACTGCCCCAATGGAGCCATTAGTCAAAATCCACATCAGCAGACAAAGAACCCGCGTCTAATAAACTCGATTCCAAGTTCATGCGCTGTTCCATCTGACCGAGAAAATAGCCCGTCATCATTGCCGAAGCCAACAAATTTGCTAAATTTTCGCGATCTGTAGTGATATTCACCTGAAAATCATCGGGAGGCAGCACGCCTATTAAGCCTCTGACATTGTGAGCGATGACATCTTTCACCTCTTGACTGGCAGACTGGGCAACCCGGCTTAATACATCTTGATTCTGCTGTTGCAGATACTCCATCAAGGTATTTGCCGTTTGTTCGTCAACATCTGAGGAAAAGAAGTCAGAGTTAAAAATCATTCGCTATTCCGAAAATATTTACTTCTCACGTCCCACTTTAACGCTAATTTTTCGTACTGTACACTCTCAAGGCCGTTGAAATCTTAATTAAATCCTTCAGAAAGCTGGTCAATTTCAAAATACTGGTAAAATTTTTGGCTGACTTCAAGCCAAAAGGAGCGGCCTTCCTGTTGTCGTCTTTTTTTGATAAAGCCTTGGGCTACTAAATCTTGAACATGTTGGTAGGCGGTGCTGCCCCGCAACTCAATCAAGTCTGTTTGCAAAATGGGAGATTTTAAGGCGATCGCCGCAAGGGTACGTAGAGCACCAGTACTGAGCTCCGCTGGAATCAGAGAAGTCACCATTGCCTGGCAGCTTTCCCGCAACTGCAGACAATAGCCATTGGGCGTTTCCAAAACTTCTAAGGCGCTATCACGGTGGGCATAGTCTGCCATCAACTGCAACAGGGCATCTTCAACTAAATCCTGTTCTGTCCCAGCCGCTTCCGCCAACTCATCAAGGGTCAAAGGCTGAGCTTTAATATACAAAATGGCTTCAAGTTTGGTGGCGAGCTTCAATGAAGTAAAGGGTGATTTTTTGGTGATAGTTGGTTTGGGTGCAGTTTAATTTAGTCGAGTCGTCTGGCCATCGTCAAGCTCTCCTCAACAATTGTTTTCGCAAAGTAAGCGAGTTTTTTTCGTGACCCCATGGGGCGATCGCCAACCCACGACGCATAACCATTCCCTAGGAACTTACACAACTAGATTTACTGGGGGACTAGAGTTTAGACTGCGGGGTAATGTCACTTTAAAACAAGACCCTTTGCCAATAGCGCTTTCCACATCAATAGTCCCCTTCATACGCTGCACCAATTTATAAGTAATAGCCAGTCCTAAGCCCGTACCAGATTTTGACAAATGCATATCCTGCTGCACCTGCCAAAACTCACTAAAAATATGTTCGAGATTTTCAGGAGCAATACCGATACCCGTATCGCGCACTGTAATGGTGACGGTTTTAGCCTCCAGCTGCTCTTCTAGGGTAATGGCCACTGTCCCTTGCTGGGTAAAGGACAAAGCATTCGCAACGAGATTGACAATGACCTGGCGAATACGCTTTTGGTCGTGGGTGACAGAACTATCTTCTAGATGGCTCGTTAGCTTAAAGTGCAACTGCTTTTCCTCGGCGAGGGACTGGAGTTCGTCCACAATATCTTTTGTTAAAGACTCCAGATCAAAGGTGCTCGGCATCAACTTTAACTCGGTTAATTTCATCTGGGAAAAGTCCAAGATGTCGTTAATCAGCGCCATTAAACTACGGCCATTGCTGAGAATGCGTCGTAGGATCTGCTGTTCGCTACCACCGAGGAAGGATTTACGTTGATTGAGCAACACTTGGGAAAAGCCTAGGATCGCATTCATCGGAGTGCGTAGCTCATGGGAAACAGTGGCAAGGAATAAATCTTTGACCCGGGACGTTTCGATCAGTTCTTGGTTTTGTTGTTCGAGGGTTTTAATGAGACGGGCATTGTCAATGGCGACTGCGGCTTCTTCTCCCACGGCACTGAGAAAGCTACAATCTTCTGTACTAAAGGCTTGGGCAACTTGCCAATTCCCGACAATAAGAATACCAAGGCGACCGGAAGATACTGATTCGATGGCCACTGCTGCGAGGGAACAGGGGGCCGGTGCTTTAAGGTCGAAATTCTGTAGTTGTGGTTGTCCTGTTTGATAGACATGTCGCAGCCAGTTTTGATCCTGTTGCAGCATTTCTTCAAATTTTGCGGCTTCAGGATGTTGTTGATCTGTGACGATAAAAAAGTTGTCACCTTGTTCTGGGGTATGGAGCGCGATGGCACAAACCTGGGCAACAGAAACGTCTTTACAAATTTGATGGACGATGCCCTGTAGGAGTTCTGGGATATTGGTGAGGCGGCGATTTGTTAGGGTGGTGAGGTGTTTGAGGGTTGTTAGGCGTTTTTGCTGGGTCGTTAATTGGGCGATCGCCCCCTGTAGATCTTGATAAACGGCCTGTCGTTCGTCGTAGAGGCGGGCATTTTCGATAGACCATGTCGCCCTATAGGCCAACTCCTGTAAAAGTGCTAAATCTTCACTGGTGCAGGAACGATGGGATTCTTCCCAGGCAAAGAAAATAGACCCCAGTGGTCGCTGACCCACCTGTAGAGGAATCCAAATATAAGAATGCAACTCCAGTTGATCTAGGAGTGCTGATGACCAGCCGTATTGATGACTGAGATTTTGTTTTTGCTCAGGGGAAAGCTGGTAGGCATATTGGGGATTGGTGGGAGCCGGGGATACTTGGGTTAATGTTTCAAAAAACTGCTGGACTAGGGGTTCCCGCGCCGGATCGCGATGGCTAGCTACCACGGGGCGATCGCCTGTTTGCTCCACTTGAATTTCTAAAATACACCAGTCGGCAATGCGGGGAACAGCAAGCCATGCCAAGTTTTCGAGGGTCGCCTGACAATCTAAGGAGGCATTGAGTAAACTACTGGCCTGGGACAGAAAACGATTACGGCGATCGTTGCGCTTGCGCTCAGTAATGTCGGTCATTAAGCCACACATGCGCGGTTCATGGTGCAGACTAGACCGTTGTAGTTGCCCTCGAATCCAAAAATCGCGGTACTCACCATCTTTGTGACGTAGGCGTACTTCTACTGAAAAATCTTTATCCTCATAGAGATGTGCTTTAAAAGCAGTTTTTGTCGATGGATAATCGTCGGGGTGGATGAGCGTCTTAAATTGCTCAAAATTCAAAGGGCTACTACTGGCATTTAACCCCAACATTTCCCATAGTCTGTCGTTACTTTCAATTTCTTGGTTGGTGATCGTCCAATCCCAGATACCATCCTTCGACACGTCTAGGGTGAGACGGTAGCGTTCGTCGGTTTTTTGGAGGGCTTGGTTTAATTCTCGGTTTTTTCTTTGGAGCTGTTTTAATCTCACTACGTGGAACAAGCTGTGGCGCAATTGCTGAACTGTCAGCGTTTCTATTGCTAAATAATCTGTAACGCCTAATCCTAAATAATATTCAAATTGGCAGGGATCCGTATCAGTGGTCAGGGCAATGGTCGGTAATGTTTGTGCTCGGCATTGGAGTAGTTTTTGCCAGTCGACTATCTGTGTCGCCACCACTAATGCACAATCGAAATGCTCTCGCTCTAGATGGGCGATCGCCCCCGCAAAATCTAAGCAGCCGTAAACCTCTAGCCCTTCTATGGCGCTAATCACTATCTGTAACTGATCCAAGACAGCCTGATCCGTTGCGAAGCACAAAATGCGACGAATAACCTGTGGTAACGTATCAAAACTCTCAATATGTCTCAATTTTTCAGTTGTAGTAGGAGACTCAGTCATTAGCTTGCCGTGCAGTCTTGAGCAATATGATGCATGAAGCATCTTCGAAAAACCATAAAATCAAATCGAAACTTAATTTCTACATGGGCATTAATACGTGGGTATTAATACGCAGGCGTTAATATAAATGCGGTCTAGGTCTGCACCGACCCCATGGCCAGAAGACGTTGAGCAATATCATCGGCGACAGGCATTACCGACAGACGGTTACCGCGACGCACAACTGCAAACTCATCGGGACTAAAGGCTTCTTTTAGCTGAGTTAAGGTGATCATCTCTGTGAGAGTGCCATCGTATGCAATCTCGACCGTTTGCCAGCGAGGCTTCTCTGGAGTGGATTTCGCATCGTAGTATTTATGACCTTCGTCAAATTGAGTTGGGTCAACGATGCTCGCCTGGGTGACTTTGGCCAGCCCAACAATGCCGGGGGGTTTGGTATTGGAATGGTAATAAAAAAGGCGATCGCCCACCCGCATTTCCCGCAAAAAATTACGCGCTTGGTAATTTCGTACCCCATCCCAAATAGCGACCTTGTCAGCTTGCAATTCCGCCAAACTATAGTCACTCGGTTCCGATTTAATTAACCAATAACCCATGATTTTTTCTGAAGCACTTTACCCTTTTGGCTTAACCTTATCCAAAATTTAACCTGTTTCTGCGGGGTTCACCTCTACCTATACAGAGATTTACGAACCTATCTAAAGCACTAACTGCGAATTACCACAAATCCCTAAAAAAATCCTGTAAAAACACAAAAAAATTGATTTTTGTTTGGGATTGTTAAACATTAAGGTGTAATCTGTAAAAACTTGTCATCAATGCATAACAACTCTCCCTGATAACATTTTGCCAATTCGACGATTTTTATGAAAAGCCAAGCCCAACTTTCCGCGTTACTCTTCGAGCTCGATAGTCGAGGCTACAAGGCATATAAACAAATTAAGGGAGAATATTCGTTTGAGGACTTTACGCTAATTATTGATTATGTCCAGGGGGATCCCTTCGCTGCCCCCACCCAATGTAGTGTGATCATTCCCCAGGCGATCGCCAAATTTTCAGAGGATCTGTACAGTACCCTGAGCCGAGAAATTGCCCTACGGGATTATTTGTCCCGGCAGTTTGCCCAGGTTGCCAAAGAATATAGTGGTTTTCGAGGCACAGGGAAAAGCGGTTTAATTCAGGGCATTGAACCCGCCCAAGAGGTCTTTGAGCGCACCGCTGTTTTTATTGATGATCAGGATGTAGAAGTCCGATTTTGGGTGGGGTTACCCGCCAAAGGCCGTTCGATTTTGGGTCGACAGGCGGAAGAAATGCTCTGTTATGACTTGCCTCAAATTATTAAAAAATCACTTTTATATAGCAGCCTTGATGGGGAGGCAATCCAGAAGCACGTTGAAACCATTGAAGATGCCGACTGGATTCGTAGTGAACTCGATAAACGCGGTTTAGTCTCCTTTATTGCCAATGGTTCGATTTTGCCGCGCCGTAGTGGCGTGGATGCTCGTCCTTTAACGGATAATGTCGTTCCCTTCGAAGCGCCACCGGATCTAGAGGTGAGTTTTGATTGTCCCAACCACGGCACGATTAAAGGCATGGCTATTTCTAAAGGGATTACTTTAATTGTCGGGGGAGGCTACCACGGTAAATCAACTCTCCTCAAGGCAGTGGAGTTGGGCGTTTATAATCATGTGCCCGGTGATGGCCGCGAATGGGTGATTACGGATGCAAATGCGGTCAAGGTGCGTTCAGAGGATGGCCGTAGTATTGCGAGTGTTGATATTTCGCCGTTTATTAATCATTTACCTCAGGGTCAATCGACGCAGCAATTTTGTAGTAATAATGCCAGTGGTAGTACTTCCCAGGCGACAAATATTATTGAAGCTTTAGAGGTTGGCGCAACCACCCTACTATTGGATGAAGATACTTCTGCTACGAATTTTATGATCCGCGATCGCCGGATGCAGCAGCTCATTCAAAAAGATAAAGAACCCATCACACCGTTTGTCGATAAAGTGCGCCAGCTCTATAAAGACCATGGTGTGTCCACGGTTTTGGTGATGGGGGGGAGCGGTGATTATTTTGATGTGGCGAGTACGGTGATTGCCATGGAAAATTTCCAGCCCCATGATGTGACGGCAGAGGCGAAAAAGATTGCGGCCATCCACAAAAATGAACGTTTATTGGAGGGCGGTGAGGCCTTTGGAGATATTACGCCCCGTATTCCGGTCACGGCAAGTATTGATGCGAGTCGGGGCAAACGGTCGGTCACAATTAAGGTGCGTGATACCGATGCTTTGGGTTTTGGTACGGAAGATATTCAGCTCGGTGGTGTCGAACAGCTCGTCGAAACGTCTCAACTACGGGCGATCGCCTTGGGTATTATTTATGGCAAAGAAAAATATGGCGAGAAAAATTTAGCACTGCATGAACTGCTAGAAAAAATTATGGTAGATATCGAAGCCGAAGGCCTAGATATCCTCAGCGAGTATCCCCAAGCAGATTTGGCTTATTTTCGGCGTTTTGAGTTAGTTGCAGCCCTAAATCGTTTGCGGACGCTACAAATTCAGTAGGGCTGGTTTGAACAGATTATCGATGTTGTTTTTGATCTTGCCCGGTCAATAAAATCAATAATTTTTCTGTCTAACTGTTCTATTACCAAGGGTAGTAATGCCACACTAAAGGTAGGGAAAGGATTAATGTTGGATTCGCCTCGTTTCGAGTATTAAGTTTAGGGTGGCAATCACGACGGCGATCGCCTAATATCCTTGACCTCCTCAATGTCGATCTCTGGAGCTGTGCGCCATTATGATTAGCAAAATTCTTGTCGCTCTAGATTACCTTGCCGATACACCACAAATTTTTGAGCAAGCGTTAACCGTTGCCGAGAAATTTGAAGCGAGCCTCCATATTTTTCACTGTGTTGAACCGCAGCTCAATACCGTGCCTGAAGTTGGAGCCATGGCAGCCTATGGTGGTCTACTTGATGCCAATACCATTGCCCTACGCGAACGGGACTTTGAAACGGGCATTACGGAAATGTCTGCGTGGTTACAAGCCTTGGCAAAACAAGCCAGCGATCGCCAGATTCCAGTAGAAGCAGACTACAAAATCGGAGAACCCAAACACGAAATCTGCAATATCGCCAAAACAGCAGGCGTTGACCTCGTGATCATTGGACGGCGAGGTTTGAGCGGACTGAGCGAAGTGATTATGGGTAGCGTAAGTAGCTATGTCGTGCACCATGCTCCCTGTTCAGTCATGGTGGTGCAACACCAATAGACGGCCTAATTTTCAGCCCTCTTTACCTGTTATATTTTGCGTTGGCGTGAAAATATTCGTAAGAGCAGTTTGCTGGACAGAATTTGCCTGGGTCTTTCCCCTAAACTTGCCTTGACCCATATGCCACCATCATCTCTCACGACACAACGAAAAATTGGTTTAACTGGCGGTATTGCGACAGGAAAAAGTACCGTGTCAAATTATTTAGCGGCGCAATATCATTACCCAATTTTAGATGCCGATATTTATGCGCGGGAGGCCGTTGCCATTGGTTCCCCCATTTTGACGGCGATCTTTCAGCGCTATGGTGATGATGTGAAAGAGACTGACGGTACATTGCGGCGGCAGCGCCTAGGGCAGATTATTTTTCAGGATTTGCGAGAAAAGCAGTGGTTAGAGGCGCAAATTCATCCTTTCGTAAAGCAACGGTTTCAGACAGAACTCGCGCAACATTTAGAGGCCACGGTAATTTGTGTGATTCCTCTGCTGATTGAAGCAAAATTGTTTGACCTTGTCACGGAAACTTGGGTCGTGACTTGCTCCCAAACTCAACAAATGCAGCGTCTACAACAGCGTAATCATTTAACCGAAACAGAGGCGATCGCCCGCATTAATAGTCAGCTTCCCCTGAGTGAAAAAGTAAAGTTTGCCGATGTGGTACTTGATAATTCTTCGGATCTTGCAACACTCCATCATCAAGTTGATCTTGCGTTGAAAAGATGTTGTTAAAATACCCATGCGAATCGTCGATGAGAGTCACTTGGAAGGAGTAAAGGTATGAAAATTTGGGTAAATGAGCAAATTGACCCGATGGGTATTCTCCAAGCTTGTATAGCATGTTGTAATGAGCAAGCTGCGAAAGATTGCCACGAACAGTGGAAAGCAAAACTGGCTGCCGACGAAACAACGGCTGGCTGGGAAGCGAATATTCGTACGGTAGAGTCCTGGGATGATGTGCCAGTGAATGCCCTCAAGATCAGTTTTTAGGGCGTTGGTTTTGTGTGGTGGTGGTGTTAACTGGCAGTGGTGTTTTGCTTCTAATTTTGAAAATATTGGTTGGGGTGTGCCTGCTTTTTTATTAATTTAATTTATTTTAGGTTTGGCATTTCCTATGGGTTCTAATCAAAAGCCACGACGGATGAAATACAACTGGCTGCTGGATCGACCTCGTCATGTCACGCGCCAGGAATATGACCGATATCAGCTGTTGTTTTTTGGGGCGATCGCCTCAGGTGTGATGGCTGCGGGATTATTACTGATGGCGGTGACTGGAGCCACCACAAAAACCTCTAGCGAATTAGCCGATATTCCTGAGATGACCGTAGCAGAAGCCGCCAGTGCGACGACCGACCAAGAGTTGGTAAAAATTAGTGGCTATCTAATTGGTGAAGCAGCACCAGTGATGCCCGATGACCCTGCCCTCAAGGTTTTACGCGGTAATGTGAAGCTGACGGTGCGGGATGAGTCCCTAGCTGAGGATGTGACGGTGGAGGCCACTGTTTTGGAATGGTCGGACTCGGTAGACCAGATTTTGCTGACGGATAATCGCGACAATGCAATACCGATAGCGCTGGATCTAGAGCAATTTCCCCTGTCTGATGTGGAGCCGGAGTTTGAGGCTCGCCCCAAGGTGCAAAGAGCTAATACCGATGAAGGCGATCGCCAACCGAGCCATGTGGAATATGGCGGAGCCGTATTTGAGCTGGATCCCGTAAAGTGGCGTAACGCAGAAAGTGCCTTTACAGACTTGGAGCGGCAACTTTTACCCTATGGTCAAGCGGTTGTGATTGTCGCGGGACTACAGGATCAAACGCTCGTTGATCCCCTCGGCGATCGCCTCCGCATCGAACTAGGCACAGAAACAGAAATTCGACAGACAGGACAAAGAATGCGTTGGTTATTTAGTGTGCTGTGGTTGCCACTAGCTGGTACATCCTATTTTCTCGTAAACCAAGCCCTTGAGCTGCGCCGTGAATTCGTAATGCGCTCTAACGAATAATTTTTTTTCTGTCTAATTTTACGGGATTGACGATTGACCATCACCCGCACCATCTATACTCAAAGCCATCAAAGTTAAGAAAACTGATATAACCAAACGTCAGTTCGGGTTAAGTAACGTCAGTTATGGATCAGAATGTAGCCAAAATTCTTTAGAGAAAAGGAGACACGGAGAGGGAGAGACACGGGGAAGCCACGAAAATTTGCATTTTTTGAAAGCTAGTAGGATTGTTTGCATAGAAACATCTCCTGATCT
>NZ_MRBY01000003.1:0-103248 GCF_001904615.1 [Limnothrix rosea] IAM M-220 | reverse complement strand
GATCTCTCGCTCTCCCATTCACCGCGTCGTACTTCCGAGTATGCTTAAGCAAAACTCACGTTAAGTCAGCAATTATTAAGTCGGCATAATGGGGTTTTGGGAAAAATCATCAGGATCATAACCAATATCACCCACAAAACAGAAAGATAAGGCTAATTCGAAATCGTCTTTGCTTAGGATAAAAGGATTAGTGGGCATCATACGGCTGATGTCTGCGGTGAATTTTCGCCATTCGCGTTGGGCATGATAATCAGCTTTGGGAACTTGGGGATGCAGTTTTTCAAGCAAGTAGACATAATCGAACTGATTTGCTGGGTCATCGAGGTTTTCTTGTAGCTCAGTGTCAATTTCCTCAAAGAGATTGCGCATAAAGTCTGGATAACGCCCTGATAAAGCGAGAAAGGAGAACAAAATTTGTTTGGTTTCAGGTGATGGGTCTTGGCGTTTTTGCCAAATGATTTTGAGGATTTTATAGATATTGATCAGCCGTTTGCCTGTGCGGGGCGTGATATCGACGTACTGACAGCATTTGATGATTAGAGCAAGTTCGTCTTGTTCGATGGTGTTGATTTCGTTGATATTGGTGCCTAAATCTGAGGTTTCTGGTTCGGGTTCAATTGGTTCTAATTTTTCTGATTGTATGGTTTGCTGGGCTGGCATAAAGTCTTGCTGTTGGGCGATCGCCCCATTCCCAGCGTCACTTGTTTGTTGCATCGGGGGGGCGGGTTTCTGTGCAGAGATTGGTTGAATGGGTGCTTGCTCTAGGGCTGGCGGTAATGATTTTTGTGGAAGTGTAGCGGCTTCGGGTTCGTCGGATTTTTCCCTTAGAATATTGATTTGAGAGCCGAGATAGCGACTAATCGTGTCAGGGGAGATGGGACGCATCCGGTAGGGGATTTGGATAATCTTTTCGAGATAATCGATGCCAGAGGGTTTGCCGCGACGCTTCAGTACACCGGAATAAACTTCTTCTAATGCCCGGGCAATATAGCGATCATCCACGGCCAACACCACGACAAAAAGCTGGGTCTTTAATAATAACTGGACTGTTTCGAGTACCTCCACAACACGTTTAGGGGGGCAGCGATCTAGGTCATCGATATAGAGAATAACCCTCGGTTCACCACGGGGGAAAAGTTCTTTGATTTTTTCGCCGCGCTTTTCTTTAGGGGGCAATAATTTGTCGCTGAGTGCTTGTAAATCAACTTGGACTTGGTTAATCATGCCCAGATAGTTATTGTAGTTTTCTGGCTTGAGGCGATCGCCCAAAAATTCAGCGAGGGAATCATATTGCAACTCTGGCAATTGTTCACGTTTATGTTCGATGTCTTTTTTGAGTATGGTTAAACGGGCATTTAGTTTTTGCGCTTCTTCGTCTTTTTCAATTTCGGTACGCATCTTTTGCTGTAATTTTTTTTGGGTTTCATGGATGGTTAATTTTGCTTCCTGCGACCACTGATTAAAGCGACCGACTAAATCTCTCAAGTGAATTAGGGCTGGCGTGCCGGGCACTAATAATCCGACCGTCTCAAAAAGATTTTCCCAACCCGTTGAATCGGGTGTAGACGAAACGAGATTTGCCAACCAAGGGGCAACTTTCCAGGGCAATAAAATACATAAAACAACAAAAATCAGAAAGAGTAATAATGGTTGCCATGCTCGCTTTGCCCATCTCCATAGGCTTGGCATGGATAGGACATCGGGTTGGCGATCGCCTAAAAATAAATTTGCACTTTCACCAAAAACTTGGATTAGCTCTTTAACATTCTGTGGATCAAAATTTGGGTCTTTTGTTTGGATTTGCTCGGTGACTTTTAGCTCGATATTTTCACCGAAATATTTATGAATTTGGCTGAGGATTTCTGGGGAAGATTTGAGGACAAGGGTAAGATTATTATCCATGCCTTCAGCAATCTCAAGCTGGCGTTCCCTTAGTGCTTTTTGAGTTTGATCTAATAATTGTTCTTGATTTTCAAGGTCTTTTTGAGCTTGTTTTTGCGATCGCCGCAATGTCATAATCAGCTCGTCATTTAGCTCACTTTTTAGCTCGATTTTACGCAATCGTGCGAGGGTTTCTGGATCAAGATTTTGCTCTAAAAAAAATTGGCGATCGCCCTCATTTAGTTTTTCGAGCGCCTCCCAAATCTTGCCCCCCTGCAGCAAATCTACACCAGCTTTCTGTAACTGTCGCTCGAAGGTAATTTGCTCATTTAGCTCTGCAAAAATCTGCCCCATAAGACTAGCCCATAGGTTCGATTTCGCATAGCTCCAAGCACTAAATTTAATTTGGTAAATATGTCCCACATAGGGGGATAATTTCTTCTCTCGATCCGGATCGTTTTCCTCTAATCCTTCTCCCCAAGCCTCAACAGTCTGCCGATTCCCACAACGAATTTCGTTTACTCGCTGCTGAATCAAATGCATACCAAAGGATTTGCCGCTACCCCATGTCCCTAAAATCCCGACGGCGATCGGGGGTTCTAGTTGTCGTAAAAGTAAAACGTCCGCTATGGCTTGAAGCTCATCTTCAATACTGAGCTGATCATCCCCCTGAGCAAGATCGTTACTAATCCCTTGAGGAACATAATTGATATGAATGTTAGCCTGCTCAATAGGTCGCTGAATACATTGATGAGCCTGCTTAAGTCTTTCAAGTATTTGCTCTCGATTATGCCGGATATGTTCAATATCAGTGGGTAGTTCTAGCTGTCTAGGAGTATATTCTAAAGCATCCAGTTGATAAGAATTTTGTTGATAATATTGCTGGGCTTCTGGATATTTACTCACAATTAAATGAAAGTTTTCAAGTAAATTTCTGTTGAGTTTACTTAATAATAAAAAGTCGAGATTTTCTTGTTGCAAAACATCGATAATTGTTTCAATTTCACCCAAAATTATTTTGAAGGAGCTAACAAGTTCGGGGTGTTTGGCAAAGTCGATAGTTTCAGATTGAGTAAGGTCTGATTTTTGCATGGGGTGAAGATAAAGGCGATCGCCTCAATTATAGAAATAGTCCTAGAAAGCGATCACTTAAACATTTAGATAGACGAAGCATGGGGGTTCCGTTGCTTATGCTTAGTGGAGTAGTCGTCCATCGGGGCGATCGCCACAGTTAGGAGCAAAAATAAAATGGAAACCCTAGAAGCCGTATACCAACGCCGTTCGATTAAGCATTTCGACGCAAAGCACGAGATGCCCGCCGACATTGAGCAAAAAATACTAGATGCCACAATCCAATCACCGACCAGCTTTAATATTCAACACTGGCGACTGGTGGTGATCAAAGACCCAAAACTACGCCAACAAGTGAGAGCCGTCGGTTTTGACCAAGCCCAAATCACCGATGCATCTCTACTCATCATATTCACAGGCGACACAAAAGCTTGGGAGAAAGCCCCCGAACGTTACTGGGTTAATGCGCCAGAAGAGGTTTCAAAAACAATTACAGGGATGATCGCGCCTTTCTACGCAGGCAAGGAATGGTTACAGCGGGATGAAGCCCAACGCTCCATTGGGATGGCGATGCAAACAGCGATGCTGACAGCCAAGGGTTTAGGCTATGATTCTTGCCCGATGATTGGTTTTGAAATTGAGCAGGTCGCAGCACTCATTAATTTGCCGCCCGACTATGTCATGGGGCCCATGGTTGCCATCGGTAAGCGCATCCAAGACCCTTGGGATAAACCCGGTCAACTCTCTCTTTCTGAAATTGTGAAAGAAAATACTTTCTAGGGTTTTTGATCAATAAAAAAATTTGCGGCGATCGCCTCTTTTTCTATCCCAAGATCAAGGCGATCGCCCTGTCGCTAAAACTATGACATTTACAGCACACGACTACAGTTCACGACGACCTTCGAGGGCACGAGCCAACGTCACTTCATCAGCATATTCAAGATCACCCCCCATCGGCAAACCAAAAGCAATACGCGTCACCTTTACAAAAGGTCTAAGGAGCTGAGCAAGGTACAACGTTGTCGTTTCCCCCTCCACACTGGGATTAATCGCGAGAATCACTTCCGTAATCGCTTCATCACTCGCCCGCTGCACCAACGACTGAATCGTTAACTGCTCAGGGCCAATACCATCCATCGGCGAAATCACACCACCAAGCACATGGTATGTACCCCGATATTCTCTAGTTTTTTCGAGGGCAATCACATCCTTCGAATCCGCCACCACACAAATCGTGTCCTGTAGCCGTTTCGGATGACTACAAATATCACAGACCGATGTCGCCGAAAGATGAAAACACGTTTGGCAAACTCCCACCTGTTTTTTCGCATTGAGCAATGCCTGAGCAAAAGCCTCAATGTCCTTTTCAGGGCGCTTGAGAATATACAAAGCAAGACGCTGGGCAGTTTTGGGGCCAATGCCGGGGAGACGCTGAAATTGTTCGATCAGACGGGCAAGGGGCGGCGTATAAATGGTCTATTTCTCCATCTTGGAAATGTCCGAACCCTATCTTAAACGGCGATCGCCCCCATTTTCCAACCAGTTTTTGATTTTAGTTTGACACAGACTTCACTATGGATTTTTAAAGCAATTTTGCCGATTCATAGAGACGACGCACCATCGCCAGCAGGCGATCGCCATACTGTAAATCCGCCGACATCCGACCCGAAAGCTGCTGGATGAGTGGCGCAATACCACGGGTCACAAAACGAAAACGAGGATCAACAATTTCCTGCACCACAGGCTCTAAACTAGCATAGGCCTTCAGATGCTGAATATGGGCACGCACACCAACACGAGCACTAGGGAAAGTCGCCCCAGCCGTACCACCGCCCGCCGAACCAAGATTCGCAAAATTATTCTGGGACGCATCCACATCACCAATAAATTGCAAAAATGACGTTTCCAGACACATTTGCGCAAAAGCAATATCTGCATTAACCCCTTCAATGGCCGCCTCTTCACGGTATAACTTCGGTAACTCAGGAAATTGTTGCAAAGCCGATGGATTATTATTTTTCAGAAAGACAATCATCTGCACCTCAGACGTATTGCCCACCCCCATAATGCGATCCAGTTGCCCCGGACAAACCGCCCGAATCGAAGACAAAATTAAAGTGCGCGTCTCCTTATCCCAGCCCACCGTCACGTTAAAATTTCGCAGCTCGATCGCCTTCACATAGACAATGCCTTGGTACTGCACCAGACGCAGAGATTCCTGCACAAGAACATTCACTCCAAGACGATCCACAAGATCCACAGGCAAATAAGAGTTGCCGTTAATTAAAATCCCTTGCTCTTCATAGGACTGCTTATTAATCAAAATATTGATGGCAGGATAGGTCGTTTCGGGGATATTCGGCACCAAACCATTGAGATCCTGTAGCCATGCCGCCAAACCCTCAGCAATACCAAGGGCAAAATCCTTACGGCGGTTAATCAGTAGCCGGCGATCGCCCGGACTCGTTAAAAAGCCCACATCAAGCAGTAACGACGGAATCATCACCTCCCGACAAAAAGGCAAACGACCTAAACCCGTCTGGGTATCCGGTTTTGCCCCGCGACTTGTCAGTTCCGGCACGCGACGCAATAAAGACTTGAGTAAAAGATTAGCGTGATCTTTGCGATCACTATTATTGGCAATATAGTAAGCCGTAGCACCACTCACACTCGGATCAGTAAAGGCATCCGTTTGCAGCTCAAGGGCAATATCACCAGAACGGGCACGGGCATTAATCCAGCGAATTGTATCCGCTGCACTGAGATCATCCGGCACCGCTAAAACTTCTAGCTTCAAGCGCCGTATTTCTGGCACGAGTTGATCCCGCAAAAGAATCATTTGTTGTGCTTCTGTCGTATTACCTGCAACAGCACCGGGATCGAGAAGACCCCCTTCCATGCCACCGTGCCCTGCGGAAATAAAGATTCTGCCCATTGGATTTATACCGTATCGTGCTCAGAGATTCGTTTAAATTTAAGGTTAACCCCAATTGTTGAATCTACAGTAGTATTTTTGCGAAGTTATTACAGTTTTACTCTTTATAATCCGCGAATTCGTTGTTTTTCCTGTTTTAGGATAATTTTTTCAAGATCTTTATCTTTGCGGGCTAGCGAAAAAAAGGGGAGCTATCACTGGACAAAATCATTTAAAAGTCATTCAACAACCCAAATATTATCGTTTCTTAAAATAAAAGGACAAATTTGCGGTAAAAACACGCCGCAACTCTAAATCTAGTCGCTACAATTGTGGTCAAAAATCAAGGTTAAGTTAAAAAACTTGATACTCTAAAGGTTCTTTGGCGGTGTTTGGTGCATCAGATTTCAGGTTGATGGGAGGCGTAGAGATATATGCGATCGCCATTAGTCGGAAGCAAAGTTGCGACAGATAATCGCGAAAAATCTCGGTAACAACGTCGTTAATTTGTTATTTATTACCCAATTATCCCCCATGTGATTATGGCTAAGACTTTGGATTGCAGCAACATTCTATTTTCCGTGGAAAAAGAACGAGTTGACATACACCAGTTGCGCGAACTGTTTGATATAACGGCGTTTTGGGCGAAGTCTCGTTCCCTAGAAGATCTACGCATAGCAGTTGAGTACAGCGATCCAGTTGTTACGGTATGGGATGGCGATCGCATGATTGGTTTTACTCGCGGCACCTCGGACGGCATTTTCCGCGCCACCATTTGGGATGTGGTGATTCATCCGGATTATCAGGGTTTAGGTCTAGGCCGCAAACTCGTTGAAACCCTCATTAGTCACCCCCGCATGAATCGGGTTGAGCGCATCTATCTCATGACAACGCACCAACAAAAATTCTACGAACGTATTGGTTTCCAAGAAAATCAAACCATCACCATGGTGCTCCATAACCATGACCACCCCGTCAGTGTTATTTCTTGTTCTCTAGAGGAAGCCAGCCCGTTACCTGTATAACCCCCTCAGAGCTATAGTCTTGCTTAATTTGTCCCCCTAGGGTGGTGATCAGTTTTGTGCAGAGTTGCCATTTTAGGGCGGGCGAAAACTCAAAAGCTTCGGCGGCGGCTTGGAGTTCTTGTAGGGTTGGTTTCGCTTTAATTTCTAAGTCTTTGACGCGGGTATCTTGCCAAAAATTGTGGTCACATTGGCAGCGTAGCTGAAAGGCGAGGCGATCGCCCTCTGGTTGTTCGTAGTGAAAGATGATATCTCCCGTCGGCGTTTCATTGATTGTTGTATTGATCAAGGTCATAAAGAATTGATAAATACGTTGGCGATCGCCCACCATAGCCAGTGCAAAATTTTCTGGAACAGTCGGAAACTGAAGATTAAGATTGCGGTTTTTCGCCTTAACGCCCCAAATTGACTCTAGCTCCGCCATCATACCCATGACATCAAAAGGAGTAGACTTTGGTTTAGTTGCGCCATAGTCCAACTTCGACACATCGACGACGAGGTCAAGCAATTGCATAAACTTTTGACTGGCTGCGTAGCACTGGGCAATAAACTCCCGTTCTTCCGCTGGATCTTCACATAGATCTGTCAAAATTAGCTGCTGCAAACTCATAATGTGACTCATCGGCGATCGCAGCTCGTGAGCCGTTTGACCAAGGAAGCCGGCCTGTATTTTCCCTAACTGCAACGCCATTAGTAGAGCCGCATCGGAATGATTTATTGGTTCAGACATAACAAAACGTGACTGTTCGCTGCTTGGGATATAAGCCAACGATAAGATAAAAAAGAATTCACTTCATCCTAGGTTTGGCTTAAATGTTGAGCTACGCGTATTTTCCCGGTTGTGTCGCCCAAGGAGCTTGCCGGGAGCTTCACCTCTCTACAACAGCTCTCGCAAGTGCTCTGGATATTAAACTCATTGAATTAAAAAAAGCAGCCTGTTGCGGTTCTGGCACTTATAAAGAAGAGTCCCAACTCCTCGAAGACACCGTTAATGCCCGCAATATTGCCCTCGCCGAGTCTTTAAATTTACCGCTCCTCACCCATTGCAGCACTTGCCAAGGGGTCATTGGTCATGTGGATGAACGACTTAAGGATGCCAAGCAAAATCGACCAGAATATTTTGAACAGATTAATGGTCTTTTAGAAAAGGAAAGCTGTTCGCCCTACCAAGGGTCAACGGAAGTCAAACATATTCTCTGGGCACTGGTCGGTGATTATGGCCTAGACAAGTTACGGGAAAAGGTACAAAAGCCCCTGAAAAATTTAAAGTGTGCGTCTTTTTACGGCTGCTATTTATTGCGTGCTCAGAAGACGATTCCTTTCGATGATCCAGTCGATCCGCGATCGCTAGAAAATGTGTTTGAAGCGGTTGGCGCAACCTCTGTTGTTTATGAAGGAAGAACCCAATGTTGTGGTTGGCCTTTGTCGAGCTATGCGACAGAACAGTCTTTTCGGATGGCAGGCAAACATCTCAAGGCGGCGATCGCCGCAGGGGCAGATTGTATTGTGACTCCCTGTCCGTTATGTCACCTCAATTTAGATTCACGGCAGCCGGAAGTTGAAAAAGTGATTGGCGAAAAATTAGGCTTACCGATCATTCATCTACCCCAATTGGTCTCCCTCGCCCTCGGTGTGCCGCCAGAAAAATTGGGTCTGGGTAAACATATTGTTTCGACCAAGCCACTCTTAGAAAAATTAGGGTTTTGATTAGGCCTTTATGGATGTGTAATTTGCCGAAAAACCTTGATTCCCCTAAATCCCCCTTTGTAAGAGGGACTTGGTTTTATAGTAGTTTCGAATAAACGCTGGAGTACCTTATGTCCTTCCTTGGGGAAGGTGCTCGAAGAGCGGAAGGGGTTTCAACGAGCTATTGGGCATGTCGAGAAATTCCCCCCAAATCTCTACGGAAAAAATTTCTAGTTCTTATTCGAAATGACTACATTTGCATATCTCAAAGTAGTTCGGGATGACTATCGAGATTAATTTCTAGCGTTTTAAATTCATACGGACTGCGTCGGCAACGTAGAGCGGAAAGTGTTTGTGGGTCAAATTAAAACAAACCCATTCACATTGGCATGCTTCGCTATCCAGCCAAATAATTGCCTTATCAATGTCAGCAGGCATCAGGCGAATATCTGCACCATCGGGATAGAGATTGAGTTTATCCGCCGCGGCGATCGCCTTTTCCGCACTTGTAAAAGCCAGCACCGCCTGAGAAAATCCGCCATTCATTTCAAATTGCAACTGCACTGGGGTTTCTTCGCTATCTGACCTACAGAGAAAAAACCATTCTTCTAGGGCAAACAAATTACGATACAACTCACGAATGGTCTCTGGCGATTGTTCCGCCTCCATTCTCTTAACGATCGCATCAAAAGTATCATTAGCCGAAGTTTGGGTCACATTCGCAATGGTGGCGATCGCCTCAGCTACAGATAATTGAAATACACCGCCCTGCTGTGCCGTCCATGTCGCTAAACCCTCTGTGAAGCTAGAATCTACAGCAACATTCTCCTCCAGCAGATCAGTCACACTATTATTTAGAGCAGCTTCGGCGAAGGGTAAATGACAAATATCCATCGACTCACCGAGACCTGTGAGCATCACCTTTTCGACAATGATGTGAACAATGGCAGGCTCTATTTCTATCGCGCCAATAATTAGCGTCGAATCTTGATCCTCCGCGCGAGCCTGATAAGACCATCGCTGACCGACTTGATATTGCGGCATCTTTCCTAGGGGTGCAGTGCAGTTTCCAGTGTAAAAGCCGATGATCAAACCAGACAAATCCCTAAAATAAAATCCTGCTCACTTTTACGAAGCCTGCGGTAATTTAGCGCCTCTCCAGAGGCCAAGACCAGAAGAAATCTTTTTTGCTCACAACCAGAAAGCCAAGGGCACTTTCTCGCATTTTAGTTAGCCCGAAGACAGGCGATCGCCAAGGCAAAACAAGAACATCGCAAGAGAAATATACGATATCGCTGTTGACTGATATTATCTGTGCTACGGGATACCACTTATATCAAGTAACTATTAAATCTCGCCGCTAGATTACCACGACAATTGCGAGTCCCCTCAGGGGCGATCGCCGAGCCCTAACACAAACCAGTTCGGCAAAATAATTTGTTCAAGTTCTAGCAACCGCCCATTAAACCTAGATTTAACCTTATCCTTCATGTCTAAAAAACATCCGATTATTGCAGTCACAGGCTCTTCCGGTGCCGGAACCTCCACTGTAAAGCGTGCATTTGAACATATTTTCCGTCGCGAAAACATTAACCCCGTCATCGTTGAAGGCGACAGCTACCACAAGTTCAACCGTGCAGAAATGCGTGACATGATGGCAAAAGCCTCAGCAGGGGGCAAAAACCTCAGTCACTTCGGTCTATACTGCAACATCCTCGACAAGCTCGAAGAACTATTCAAAGAATATGGCGAGTCCGGCACAGGCAAAAAACGCTACTATCTCCACAACCCCTCCGAAGCAGACTTCCACAACAAAAGACTAGGTACAGAATGCCAATCCGGCGAATTTACACCTTGGGAAGATATCGCCACAGATAGCGACATTTTATTTTATGAAGGTCTCCACGGTGGCGTAATTGATAAAAATAAAAACGTGAACGTTGCCCAGTACGTTGACCTACTTGTCGGCGTTGTCCCCATCGTGAACCTTGAGTGGATCCAAAAAATTGCCCGTGACAACTCAGAGCGCGGCTACAGTGCCGAGGCGATCGTTGACACAATTTTGCGTCGGATGCCTGACTACGTAAACTACATTACCCCCCAGTTTTCCAACACCCACATCAACTTCCAACGAGTGGCAACCGTTGACACCTCCAACCCCTTCATCGCCCGTGATATTCCCACACCCGATGAGAGCTTCGTTGTCGTCCACACAAACAAGCGTTTTAGAGAAAGATTTGATATCGACTTCCGTTATCTACTCGACATGATTCCAAATTCTTTCATGTCCCGCCATACAACCCTTGTGGTTCCCGGCAGCAAAATGGGTTTCACAATGGAAATCATTCTTGCCCCCCTCATTCACCAGATGATCGAAGAAGCAGGCAACTAAAACCAATCGCGGCGCTAATACGCAAAATATTTTGTGCTCTAAATTGTCGTCATTTCAAATTAAGAGGAGCGCCTTCGATTCTTATTTGAAATGCCCATAAAATCCAAAATTATTTATTAAAATTCCCCTGTGGCTTTGGCTTGATTGGGGAGTTTTTTTTATTGTCATTTTGCTGAAATTGGCAATAGAGATTTTGTGATCATGGTCGTCAAGACTGGCAGGAATTTAACAGGTTAAATCTTGACAGGACAAGGATTTAAAGTCTGTCAGATGTCTTGATTTTGCTGGCGGCTTTGACCATAGCTTTTTTCAGGCAGGCTAGGGGTGGATGATCAGTAGATTGTGTTACCTCTCGCAATCCCTTTCTCCCTTCGCAGGCCTTTCCTCGGTAATGTGAGTTTTGCTTGAGCATGCTCGGAAGTACGACGCGGTGAATGGGAGGGCGAGAGATCGGGAGATGTTTCTATGCAAACAATCCTACTAGCTTTTAAAAAATGCAAATTTTCTTTGCTTCCCCGTGTCTCTCCTTCTCCGTGTCTCCTTTTTTCTAAAGAATTTTGACTACATTCTTATCCATAACTGACGTTAGGTAAGGATATAAAGCATTCTAGAATTTATTTGAAATGTCTATGAAAAACGATTCACTGACATTTTAGTAGTGAGGGTTTTGCTCACTTAGTTCATTAAAGGATCTAGGGTGGATTTTAATTCATTTGCTAGATTTTGCTGTTGCTCGGTGGTGCTAGAAAACTGGTGAGTCAGCTGTTCTAACTCCCGCAGTGGCTGGTTAATGTGGTCTAGGTTGTCTTGTAATGGTTGGAGATAGGCTTCGTATAGTTCGACTTTGACTTTTAAACGTTCGTAGTTTAATTGCTTTTGTTTGTATTCGGTTTGTAGTTGCTCGAAACGTTCTTTTTCTTGTTTTACTTCTGATTCTTGTGTTGATAAAACATCTTTTGTCTGCTGCACAGATTGGTTCATCTGCTCAAGGATTTCGGTGAGTTTTTGGCGTTTTTCTGCGTATTCTTGCTGCTCGTCTTGGATACGGGCAAGGACTGGATTGAGATTAATGTTTGTTTCTACTTCAACTTCGATCACGCCTTGGCGACGCTTTAAAACTTGTAGGTGCTGACGCATGACCGATTGGCGATCGCGGAGGGTTCGTCTTTGTCCCACAAGGGTTTCGTTGAGCATGCCCATACGTTCTTGCTCGTCTTTTAGCTCTTCTTCTAATTCTTGATAGGCCATTACATCGCTGGGATCGGTGGCTTCGATTTTTTCGCGTAGTTCTTTTACCGCATCGTGCTGGAGGGTTAGTTCTTCTTCTTGGTCATTAACGAAGTTAACCAGCTTATCTAATTCACCTTTGAGATTGTTAACGGTGCTTTCTAGTTCGCCAAGGGGCATCGACTCTAGGGTTTCGACATCTACTATCTCGGTTTCGGAATCTCCCAGACCGGCGGCTAGTCCGCTAATGGAGGTGCTTAATTCTTCATGGTTTTGGAGGGCAAGGGTCAAAAATTGGAGGTATTGTTGCTTGGATTGCAATAATTCTTGCTGGACTTGAACTTGGCGTTTTGCTGCTTCTAGTGCGCTCGTTTTTTCGTTCAAAATGCCTTCTTGTTGGTCAAGCTCTGTGGCGATCGCCTGTACATCACTTTCTAGTTTTTGGTACTGACTGCGGTCTTCTTCGAGTCTGTCCCACCCTGTTTTAAGCTGTTGTTGTTGCTGTTCTGAAGCTTCTAGGACATTCGCCAAACGCTCCTGAAAATTATCGGTGGGGGCGATCGCCCCTTGAATTTGTTCAAAAATTGCCTTGAGACGTTCCGTTTGTTCCGGTGCAAGGCTACCGCCACCATTGCTAGAGCCGTTACTCTCGTTTTGCAGCTCTTCTAAACGGGCTTGTTCCCCCCGCAAATGTTCCCAAGCACCTTCTAGTTCAGCTTGTTTACGGTCAAATTCGGCTTTAAGTGCATCGGACTCGGCCTTGAGTTTTTCGACTTCATCTCGCTGAGCGGCTAGGCGCTCTAGTTCTTCTTCTGCTCCTTCTAGCTCTTCTAAACGATTTTCCATTTCTGCCTGACGGCGGTTGAGCTCTTCCGCTTGATAGGTCAGGGATTGTTTCCACTGTTCAATTTCTTCTTCCTGAGCCTTTGTTTTCTCCAACAGCCTTGAGAAGTTCTGGAGAATACTTAAAATTCGGTTACCCGCAGGTTCGGGAGTGCCTTGAATTTGACGGTTGCCACCAAGGTTTACAACGACCAGCGCACCATCGCCAAACTGGCTCAAATCATCGGCGGCGATCGCCTCATCAGCAGGTACGGCACTCCAACTTTTGTCATTTCGTTCACAGGCGAGCAGTTTTACCTCCGTTTTAACGCCCATGAAACCTTTTGTCTTTTTGACTTCTGCAAGATATAGCACGCTGCTAAATTCCCCTTGAAAGCTCTAGTGCTTGAATGCGGTGTGAATGTAAAGATCTCGAAAGAACTAACACTCTATCGAAGTAGAGTATGACAAAATTCGCAATTTTCCGTGAAAAATCAAAGATTTTCGTCTAGTAGCAGTCAGCTCAAAACAAGTCTAGCGACATTGCCACGATTCTAATGGATCATTATAGCTATTGATAATCGTAAGATTCAGAGTTTAATTTTTCGTGATTTTCACGGCCATATACTGTCATACCTCGATCTCGAACCATAGATCCAAAGTTTCACTATTGTGGCTGAATATACAGTCGTTTTTTCTGTCTCAGTTGTTACAGATCCGGAGTCTGATCACCCGGCGATCGCCCCACTATCGAGCACCGATTTTTCCTTCAAGTCGTTGCAGCAGGCACAAAACCGCAAACCTGAATTATTGAGAAATTCATAACCGTAACTGATTGAGAATATCAGTTGTGTATACAATATTGGCAATTAGACATATCCATTAAAATACGGCCAGTAAATTCTTTCGGTGCGTTCGGGTAGAAGCTGCGTTCACTCTCAAATTCATGGCCAAAAGTTAACGGAAGATAGCAGACGTGACTATAAAAAATCGAACCTACCCATTAGCGATCAAGACACATCAGTTAGCGACTAAATTAAGTTGCGAGAATTAGCATGCACGGGACTCTCAACGAAATCGATATTCGCAGCATTTTCCAGCTCGTCGAGTTAGGGCAGCGTACGGGTCAACTAGTAATTGATGCACCCACCGCTTCCTTTGCTTACAACACAAGTTGGCAAGACCCAGCACTTTTTTCCCACCATCAGGCCAAGTCATCTTCAGAGCCTAATTTGGCTTGGTATGTCTTTTTTGTGAATGGTCAGATCGTTTACGCCACCAATAATCGCAGTTCAAATCTCCATCGTTTAAAAGGCTATTTAAGGCACTATCGTCTCGATACAAAACTAGATGAACTGAAAACCCCTCAGGCGATCGCCTCCATGAATATCATCGAGTATGCCTATCTCTGGCTACTCCTAGAACAAAACGTAATCACCACCGAACAAGGGCGTCACATCCTCCAGTGCATGATCCAAGAAACACTATTTGATTTACTAAGCCTCCACCAAGGCTCCTTTAACTTCCGCCTCAGTACACCCCTATCACCCCAACTAGCCAGCTATTCCATTACAACCATCCTCCTCGAAACCACCAAGAAAGTTCAAAAATGGAAACAACTACTACCACTGATCAAATCCCCCCATCAATGCCCCGTCATTACATACGAGCACAAACTCGCCGCCGAACTGCCTCCCAATGCCTACCAAAGACTCATTCACTGGAGCAAAGGAGAGACATCCCTCCGTCAACTCGCCCGCTACCTCAACCGTGACCTTGTTACCCTCTCCAAAGCACTGCACCCCTACGTGGAAAAAGGCTGGATCCAGATGATGAATCCCGAAGAACATTCATCTCCAACAACAGCAAAACCCTCATGGGAAAAAAACCAGACCCTCACAGCACCGAAAATCCTTTGCATCGATGACGATCTCACCATCGGCAAAACCGTCGAAGAAATGTTGCGTCCCTACGGTTATGAAGTGGAATTAGTGCAGGAGCCTTTAAGCACCTTTGAGCGCGCCTTCAATTACGATCCCGATTTAATCCTTTGCGATATTGCCATGCCCACATTAGATGGCAATCAAATCTGTAATATGCTTCGAGCCTCTAACCGTTTTCGCCTCACACCCATTATCATGTTGACCGGCAAAGAAGGTTTTATTGATCGTGTCAAAGCTAATATGGTGGGGTCTTCTGACTATCTCACCAAGCCCTTCGGCTCCCAGGAACTTCTCGCCTTGATTGAAAAATACATTCCGTGGCAAATCCCAGCGGACTCACCTGCAGCTCCATAAAAAAACAACCGGATCGCACATTAATATTGAGGTAAAGAGAGTATCATGGCATAGTGTGAACAAGCGAGCTTTTTTTCGCTGTTTCGTGGCCTTGCCTTTACTCTGTAACAGGGTTATAGCTAAATAAAAGGTTATTTTTTTGAAAAAAATGCCTTTGAAATTAGGAGACGATCTTGTTCATCCATTCACCAACCTGTTTGGTTTTACAGAAGCTACTAATGTCGGCAATTTGTTTCTAGGGAATCCGTAATGAGTAAAATTTTGGTCGTTGAAGACAGCATCTCTCAGAGAGAAATGATTTCAGAGTTGCTTAAGGGCAGTGGTCTGAAAGTCGAAGTAGCAGGGGATGGTGTTGAGGCGCTAGAAAATTTAAAGCATTTCCAGCCAGATTTGATCGTCCTAGATATTGTCATGCCCCGTATGAATGGCTATGAACTCTGTCGCAAGATTAAGTCTAGTCCGACCACTAAAGATGTTCCTGTGGTGATGTGTTCTTCGAAGGGGGAAGAGTTTGATCGCTACTGGGGCATGAAACAGGGTGCTGATGCTTACATTGCTAAGCCTTTCCAGCCTGCGGAATTAATCGGTACGATAAAACAGCTACTCCGGGGTTAGTCGTTGACCTAGAAAAAGATCGACCCCGGCGAAAAAATAGCGGCGATCGCCCGACAAGATCCCCAAAAAACTTTGTAAATATCCAAAAGAGTCATGGTTGGGAACACAGAATTTAGCCAAAATCCATCACCATTTGGCTCAGAAGTACAACAATTAGAAAGCCCCGAAGGAGAACTACATTTACGCTTTATCCTTCCTTCCGGTATGGCCTTTGCCCTTCCCGCTGACGGTATTAGAGAGGTGATGCAACAATCACCAGAACAGATTACGCCCATTCCGAATGTATCCCCCTTACTTCTGGGTACGATAAATCTACGGGGACAGATTATTTGGGTTGCAGATCTTGGTCAATTTCTCGGAGATCCTACACCACTGAGAATTAATCGTCCGGAAATTCCGGTCATTGCTGTCGAGGATCAGGACACATTATTAGGCCTAGCTGTCGGCGATATGCGCGGTATGCGTTGGTTGCCGCCAGAAAACCTCCAACTCCAGCTCAACGGTATTCCAGACAGTATGGCTCCTTTTATCCGAGGCGGCTGGCTACCGGACGAAGACGAAGATGTTATTTGGCATCTTTTAGACCATGTGGCTGTCTTACGCTCAGCACGGTGGGCGACCTAGCTACTATTTTCGTTTAGATGTATTGAGAGATGCATTACTTACCGAATAAACGAAAGTAAATTAGATTGAGACAGGAACGCAATTTGTCCAGAATTACAGCCCACAATTCAGTACGATTACCTTAGAGCTCGTGGAGCCGAAGTCGAGGAGAGAAACGAATGCCACTCAGCACTGATTACATGAAAGAATACAGCGAGGCGCAAAATGCTTATTTCCAAAACGATTTGGGCAAAGCAGAAAGCATCACAAATCAGCTGCTGAACGCACATCCCGACGACCCTAATCTCTTGCTTTTAAGTGGGCATATTTATCTTGGTTTACAGGATTTTGAAACGGCATCGCAGCAATACAATCAAGTTTTAGAGGTGACTCAGCAAGAGGATTTTCACGAATACGCTCGACAGGGCCTAGAGCAGGCCAATGCGTCTATGGGTGGTGGTGAGTACACAGAAGACCATGCTGCTGAGCATTTAGATTTTGATGAGCCTGACGATGATTATGGCACTCTCACCCAAGATGAAAGTGGTTTGTATGGTGATCATATCGACTTTGGAGAACCGGCATCGGAAGGAACCTTGAGCGGGCAACTTGTCGAGGAAGAGGATTTTTCTAATCCCTTTGCTTCCGATGAATCCTTAAGTTCCGGTGCGTCCAGCTTTGCCGACAGTGGTGAGGATAACAACTTCAGTTCGCCTTTTAGTGATGCATTTGAGTCGGATGATGAGGATTTCAACGACGGTTTTGAGGAAGATTTTCCTTTTGTAGATGCGTCTTCTAGTCTTGGGGATATGGAAATCTCTAGCTTTGATGACCAGCTGAGTAATCTAATCTCAGAGTCTGGAAACCAGACAGAACAGACGTTTGTTTTGCCTTCTAGTGGTGGCGATCGCCAAAACCTAGATATTTTTTCCAGCGACGAATTTGCCCAAGCAGCAGCACCCGCAGATGATTTCGGCGAAGACCTTAGCGAATCATCAGACTTCGTTGACTTTAATCCAGACGCTCTCAGCGACTTTAGCGATGGCGACGCAGGAGACCCAGACCTAGACGAATTCCAAGGGCTAATGGAAGAAGACAATCAAGATTCTCCCCGAACCCTAGGGACCCTTGCCGTTGACTCACCACCAGAAGACTTCGAAGCAGATAATGATTTTGACGATTTTGACTTCGACAATAATTTTGACGAACCTCCAGCAAACCCAGGGAATTTCCAAGAAACACTACTGATGGGAACTGACAATGGCATGGACCTTTCCGGTAGTGCTGTTTCAGAAGACCAATCCTTTGCACCAGACGAATTTGTCCAGCCAGACAATTACGCCCCAGACTCCTACATTGACGATGGCTTCGCAGACAATATGAGTTCGAGCGATCTTAATTTTCAAGAGTTAGAGCTCGATGACACCGATAACGAACCCTTCTACGACGAAGAAATGAGTCTTGGAGGACTAGGAGAAGAACTACTAAACGACCGCGATCTCGCACCAGAAGACGACGAAAACGAAGAAGGTTTCCTAGAAGAGTTTCACGTTTTCAATGACGAAGATCTTGATCATTTACCGAACCTTGATATGGATGTCGATGATGTCGATGCTGACATGCCAGACACCAATCTCTTTGACTCTAGCCTAGGCAATGTCGACAGCATTTCCTTCGCCGACTCAGGGGAACTAACCATCGACGAAGACGATAGTGTTTTTTCAACATTTGGCGGCGATCAATCATCGGAAGAAGTCGTCACCAGTTTTGCCCAAACAACAGACAAACCAGCAATTGAAACAACGTCCGATGTTGAACAAGGTTACTTCGCGTGGTTTGAAAATGCAGGTCTCCAGCAAAAACAATGGTTTACCGCCGCAGGCGCGGGCGTTGCCTCTTGTCTAGCATCTGCATTTGTCACTTACTGTGTCCTGAGCGCTACTCCAGAAGATAAACGAACAAGTGACTTCGTTAACTCCATTGCCATCTTCGGCACCTTGACCACCCTCGTTACAGGTTCAGCCAGCTTTGGAGCAACATTACTTCTCAGCCAAATTACAACAAAGCAAATTAAGCGCAGCACCGACAACCTACAGACACAATTTGATGCTGTGTCTAACGGCAACCTAAATGTAAAAGCCACTGTTTTTTCGGAAGATGAATTTGGGGAACTAGCGACAGGCTTTAACCAAATGGCGCGGGTTATTTTGACAACCACGAGCGAAGCCCAACGCCGTGCAGAAGAAACTGAACAATCGAAAGAAGACTTGCAGCGCCAGGTAATTCGACTCCTAGATGATGTAGAAGGCGCAGCTCGTGGTGATTTAACAGTGCAAGCAGAAGTTACTGCGGATGTACTAGGTGCAGTTGCTGATGCCTTTAACTTAACCATTCAAAACCTGCGGGAAATTGTCCAACAGGTAAAACAAGCGGCACGACAGGTAAACCAAAACTCCGCCGATAGTGAGTCATTTGCACGGGGTTTATCTAGTGACGCATTGCGACAGGCAGAGGAGCTGGCCGTCACTTTAAACTCGGTACAGATGATGACGGACTCGATTCAGCGTGTGGCAGAAAATGCCCGTGAGGCAGAGGAAGTTGCCCGTACCGCATCGGCAACAGCTCTCAAAGGTGGTGAGTCGGTAGAACATACGGTTGCTGGTATTTTACAGATTCGAGAAACGGTGGCAGAAACGGCTCGAAAGGTAAAACGCTTAGCAGAATCTTCCCAAGAAATTTCCAAGATTGTGGCAGTGATTTCCCAGATTGCATCTCGTACAAATTTACTTGCACTGAACGCTTCCATTGAGGCGGCGCGCGCGGGTGAGTCCGGCAAGGGTTTTGCGATCGTTGCGGATGAAGTCCGACAGTTGGCAGACCGTTCGGCGAAAGCATTAAAGGAAATCGAGCAAATCGTATTACAGATTCAGTCTGAGACAAGTCTGGTAATGACGGCGATGGAAGAAGGTACGCAGCAGGTTATTGATGGTACGAAACGGGCAGAACAAGCCAAGCAATCTCTGGAAGATATTATTCAGGTATCTAACCGTATTGACGCACTGGTACGTTCTATCACTGCGGATACTGTCGAGCAGCGGGAAAATTCCAGAGCGGTGGCGCAGGTTATGCAATCGGTAGAATTAACTGCCCAGGAAACGTCTCAAGAATCTCAACGGGTTGCGGGTTCGCTCCAAAATCTTGTGGGCATTGCACGGGATCTGTTGTCTTCTGTGGAAAGATTCCGTGTTGAATCTGGTGACGATAAGTAATTAATCTACTCGGCTGGGCAAGTCCGACTCCCACAGAAGTCAGCTAGTGATTCGATAATCTTGGCGTTTTTCTTAGGAGGGAGTTGGTATGATTTGTTCAGTCATTATTCTCGCGTCCCAATATGCTCGGCAAAACAAAGACAGACAGTGCTTTAGGAAAATGGTTGCAGCGGTTAACTGCGGCTATTTTTTTGGGAGGACAAGTCATTGTTCACCTTTTTCGGGGGCGTTTTAATCGTCGTATTACTGTTGAGCAGATGTCGGCTGTGGGTCCGGATTCTTTACTCATTGCTTTGGTAACGGCTGGCTTTGTGGGTATGGTTTTCACGATTCAGGTCGCCCGTGAATTTATTTATTTTGGTGCGGGTACTGCGGTTGGTGGTGTGCTGGGGTTGTCTTTGACAAGGGAATTGGCTCCTGTTTTGACAGCAGTTGTTTTGGCTGGTCGTGTGGGGTCGGCGTTTGCGGCGGAAATTGGGACGATGCGAGTGACTGAGCAGATTGATGCGCTACATATTCTGAAAACTGATCCCATTGACTATTTGGTTGTGCCTCGCTTCTTGGCTTGCTGTTTAATGCTACCAATCTTGACGATTTTGTCGCTTTTGACTGGTATGGCTGGTGGCTTAATTATTGCGGTGAGTTTATATCAGATTCCGCAGTCGGTTTTTATCAATTCTATTCAATCTTTTTTGCAATACTGGGATATTATTAGTGCCTTAATTAAGTCTGTTGTTTTTGGTGGCTTGATTTCTGTGATTGGTTGTAGCTGGGGGTTGACTACTTCTGGTGGTGCGAAGGGGGTTGGACAGTCTACAACGACAGCGGTTGTAACTTCTTTGTTGGCAATTTTTATTGTGAATTTTTTCCTATCGTGGGTGATGTTCCAAGGTTTAGGTAGTGCATTAGTTGGTTAGGTTTAGTTCTTTTAAGTATTTTGTTTTAATTATTCTATTTTTATTTTTTGCGCTCTGTATTTATGGCTGTAATTTTAATCGGTTTCGCCTTCATGATCAGCGGGTAGTTGTGGTGGCGATCGCCTCGTCTTTGGGCGATGTTATGGCTGAGATAAAAACAGAATTTTTGGCAAAATACCCAGAGGTTAATCTTGTTTTTAATGTTGCAAGTTCTGGAGTTTTAGCTCAGCAAATTCGGCAAAATGCTCCCGTTGATATTTTTGCTAGTGCGGATTTGAGTTTAATACAAAGGCTCATTGATGAGAAGAAAATCAGTTCAAAGGATAATAAGATTTTTGCTCATAATCGACTGGTTTTAGCAGCCTCGACTCAGTCTGAAATCAAGCTTAGCAGTTTAGATAGTCTAGTCAAGACAGATATTCAAAAAATTGCGCTAGGTAATCCAAACTCAGTCCCAGCAGGAAGATACGCAAAAAATGCCTTGGGGCGATCGCCATCGATGCCAAACTTATACGAGAGTTTACAAAAACAGCAAAAATTAGTTTTTGGAGAAAATGTACGGCAGGTTTTAGCTTACTTAGAAAATCAAGTTGCCGATGTTGGATTTATTTATCAAACAGATTTACGACCAACATCAAAAGCGCGTTCACTGCTCATACTAGATCCTAAATTAACCGGAGAGATTAGTTATGGGATAGCCCCAATTCAGCAAGGGCTAAAAAAAGTAGGGACTCAAAACTTTATTGATTTTGTCCTTAGTCCCCAAGGCCAACAAATTATCAAAGAATATGGGTTTCTAGCCCTTAGGGATTAACCGCGACTTTCTCCCATGTGTGGGATGGCAAAAATTTATAAATAAAGCGATTTTGAGGCTCACCGCGTAGCTCCAAATGATCCACTTTATGAGGTTGAAACACTAATAGAACAAAACTATCTAACGGAACTTTGGCATCAAGTTCCCCATGATTAAAATCCTCTGGATTATCACTTCGAGGCCCTGCCGGTAATGGCCAAGCAAATTGTGCCCTAGCATTTGCTGAAATAGCTTCCCATGTTCGTTGCCGCTCCTGAAAAAAATCAGACTCAGGATCATCAGCTGTAACCGTTTCCACAGTGCCCGACAACCGAAACTGTTCACGAGTTTTAATGAAATACCACACGATTTCAGCTTGGTTACGAATAGCTAAATCCCCAACCTTACGACTACGGCGGTCTGTAATCATCTTCAAAGCATTCGTTTGGTTAACAAACCCGCGAAAAACAACCGTACGATTTGTCGGCAATCCATCGGGAGTCACCGTCGCAATTTGAAAAAAACGGTGGTGAGGTTGACTACGATTACGATACAAAGCACGGGAAAGGGGCGATCGCCACAGTGCCAGCTCAAAGGAATTTGTGCTCATATTTTCAAATAAATATCCAAGAACTTATGAGGCCTTCGATTCACGATTTTTCTTAGCAATACCCCAACATTCTTGCACCAGTTGATGCCACGGCATGAGAACTTTCATCTCAATCCCTGCACTGCCACCAGTCGCATTAAACAAAGATTTTGCAACACTCACTTCAGCCTGAGCCTGTTTAATTCTTGCCATAAAAGCCTCCTGCTCCTGAACAGTCATGAAAGAAACCTGCTCCTTCTCCAACGCAGAAAGAGATCGCTCAAACCAATAGGAAAAATCATCCAGCAAAGGCGCGAGAATTGTTTTAAGCATTTCCTGATCATTAGGCAAATCATTAGGAAACATATAACCTCTTTTTGTAAATCTTTCTTTACGTATTTTAACGTTGCTGCAAGATTCGGGTTTCCGCATAGTCACCATGCAAAATATTAAACAACATTAATATTCAGCTCAAGGGCATCGTTAGCACTGCTAAAACTGTGGAGTAACAAGCCCCTAGGCGATTTAAATTTAAATACAAACTTTTCACTTACGGTAACAAAACGTGAAATATGAAATTCGGTACAAGCCTGCCTTCGCTTGTCTTTTCGTAACCCTAGAACCCGGTGAGCAAGTCACCGCTGAAGCAGGTGCAATGGTCAGTATGGATGGCGGCATCACAATGAAAACAGAATTCTCAGGGGGATTCCTGCCAGCACTCATGCGGCACTTTTTTGGGGGGGAGTCACTATTTGTCAACGTCTACCGTAATACAAGCAACAAACGTCAAACCGTAATTTTGACCCAGTCCATGATTGGAGATATTCACCGCATTGACCTATCCCAAGGTCCCATTTGTTTTCAGCCCGGCGCTTATATCGCCCATACTCCCGGCGCGAACATGGGGGTTAAATGGGCAGGTTTTGCCAGTTGGTTTGCCGGAGAAGGTCTATTTAAGCTGGAATTTACAGGGAAAGGGCGAGTATTCTATGGCTGTTACGGCGGCATTATGGAAAAACAAATTGCAGGTGAATACATTGTAGACAATAGTCATTTAGTGGCCTATACACCCGGTATCACCATGAATATTCGGATGTCTGGCGGTCTGTTTGGTTCCCTTACCTCTGGAGAAGGTTTGGTCAACAAGCTAAAGGGACGCGGCAAAGTGTATCTCCAATCCCGTAGTGTCGATGGTTTAGTCGGTTTCCTCCGTCCAAAATGCCGAGTTTAGCAACGACTTACTTCGTCTCTAGCCATTTCCGTTTAAAGCGTTTAGATATTTATGGATATACAACTTTTACATCAGCCTGATAATGCGATCGCCCACGTAAAGCTAGAGGCCGGAGAAGAAATCGTTGCCCAAGCAGGAGCCATGGTGGCCATGAGCGGCAGCATCAACTCCAGTACGACCCTACGGAAGGGAAAAGGCGGCGGCATTATGGGCGGCCTTAAACGCATGCTAGCTGGCGAATCTTTATTCCTTAGCGTCTTTAGATCTCCCGTCCCCAATAGCGAAATTTGGTTTGCCCCGAAGTTAATGGGCGACTTGCTGCTATATCAAATGCAGGGTGATGAATTTGTTGTACAAGCTTCCTCCTACTTGGCCTCTGGTTCCAATGTGGATATTGACCTCGGCTGGCAGGGTTTCAAATCTTTGTTCTCCGGCGAATCCATCTTTTGGCTCAGCGTTTCCGGTCAGGGGCCATTGCTGGTGACCTCCTTTGGTGCCATTTACGAAATTGATGTTGATGGTGAATATATTGTCGATACCGGCCATATTGTCGCCTTTGAGAAGACCCTTAGTTTTAAAGTAGGCAAGGCAAACCCCTCATGGATGGGGGCATTTCTCGGAGGTGAAGGTTTAGTTTGTCGATTTAAGGGGAAAGGGAAGCTGTATTGCCAAACCCATAACCCCGGTTCCTTCGGCTTGAAAGTCGGTTCACGACTCCCTCCCCGCTAGGACAAAAAACTTTGTCATGCCCAGTTATTCCGACAACCTTAAGCTTTTCCCACCATGTCTAACTTTGAGTTTCGCGTTGAAAATAATCCTTCCTATGCCTCATTAATTGTTAAATTACCGCCCAATCAGACTCTCCTAGTAGAAGCTGGGGCAATGGCAGCGATGGATGCCAATATCGAGATGAAGTCCAAAATGCGCGGCGGACTAATGAAGGGGATTGGTCGCATGTTTAGTGGCGAATCTTTATTTATTAGCGAATTTACAGCCCAAAATACGCCGGGAGAAATTTACCTTTCACCGGGTGTGCCGGGGGATGTCACCCACTATCATCTCGATGGCTCGAAGGGTTTGATGGTGCAGTCTTCTGGCTTTGTGGCTTCTAGTCCTTCAGTGGATTTAGATACTAAATTTCAGGGGCTAAAGGGCTTTTTCTCTGGGGAATCGATTTTCTTTTTGCGGGCATCGGGACAGGGAGATTTTTGGTTTAGTTCCTATGGTGCGATCCTCGAAATTCCGGTGGAAGGGGATTATGTCGTTGATACGGGCTACATTGTGGCCTTTGAAGATACCCTCAACTACAACGTGGAGATGATTGGCGGTTTATCGTTCCGGAGTTTGCGTACTGGCATTCTTGGTGGAGAGGGTTTAGTTTGCCGCTTTAGTGGTTCTGGTCGGTTATGGGTTCAATCTCGTAATTTATTCCCGCTGATGAATTTCCTTTATTCTTTCCGTCCGGTCAAGAGTGATTAGGTGGATTCCCTGTTCTGTTCTTGGAGATAGGGGATTTGGCGAAAATAAAAAAGATGTGGTTTCCACCACCAAAGCTCTAGGTTTAGTCTCAGAAAATCTAGGAGTGATTTGTTATGCCTGCGCCCCAGAAGTTGTCCCGCAATGTATCGTAAAAACTTTGCCCATCGGCCGCAGCTCAGAATGGCTATGCACTCGCTGTGTAACCTGAATTCGGGTGGAGTAGTGTTTGTAATGGTGGCAGGGCGGACAGCAGAAAAGGTGATGGGGAGATCTCTTCAGGCCATGAGTTTATGGCAAGAATTTCGTGAAAATAATGGCTATCTTCTCTGCATCTCCGAGTCTCCGCATCTTTTTGTGTGGCCAAGGTCAGCAAGCTTAGTACAAAATCGCTGTATGTCATCGTGAAATAAAATGGTGCGGTAAAAGAACAAGCTGCCATGGTATACGCTAATCTTCTACTATCCCAACGGGGTTAAGTTCTCATCAAAAAACACACACTTTCTACTCAGCCGTTAGGATTTTATTTTTAATAATATTTTTTTCAAAAACTATGGCAAAGAAAAACGATACTATCCCTTTAATTTTGGCACTTTTCTTCACCCTCGGTATTCTCGGTGTCGGCGCATGGTTTTTTCTGAAACAATCTGATGTACCACCTATTACTGTCGGTGGGGGAAATTCAACGCCTACTCAAAATACGCCTCCATCAAATTCTGGTGCTTCTAATCCCTTTAGTCCTCCTGCTACGGTGGCTCAGGGCACAACTGTTCGGGTATCTGGCTCCACCAGTATGGTGACGATTAATGAGGCGTTAAAAAATCGTTTTGAGTTGCAATATCCCGGCACTGCGGTCAGTACAACGGCTAGTGGTTCTAGTGAGGGTATCCGAGATGTGTTGGCTGGGACTGCGGATATAGCAGCAACGTCTCGTCCTCTTAAACCAGAGGAGTCTTCTCAAGGTCTGAAAGCTATTCCTGTCGCGACTGATGCGATCGCCCTTGTGGTTTCTAAGGAAAATCCTTTTAGTACGGGCTTAACAACGGCTCAGGCTCAGGGGATTTTTACCGGGTCTATTACGGATTGGTCGGCGATCGGCAACAATGCTAGCGGTATGATTCGTGTGATTAATCGCCCAGAAGTGAGCGGCACTCACCAAACCTTTAAGGAACTGGTTCTAAATAATGCAGCGTTTGGTAATGGCGATAATTTCACGATGATGGAACAGGATGCTACTACACCGATTTTGCGAGCCCTTGGCAGAGATGGTATTAGTTATGCGACCTATGCTCAAATTGCGAACCAACAAACGGTTCGTACTGTGCCCATTGATGGTGTGACCCCGGAATCGGATCTTTATCCCTATCTCAGACCGCTTTATTATGTTTACCAAGAGCCTGCTAGTCCGGCTGTGGAAGCGTTTTTAGGCTTTGCTGGGTCGCCGGTTGGTCTGGAAACCGTTGAAGGGGCGCAAGAATAATTGGCACAATGGTTCTGATTCTGATAAAAAACTGATGTTTCAGGCTACCCGCAATCGTCTTGCTCTTTGGTATACCGCCATCACGGCGATTTTACTCCTGCTCTTTGCGACAGGGGTTTATTTCTATGTGCGCTACACTCTCATCGAACGCATTGATGACACCCTAACCCACGTGGTGGAAGTTGTGGAGCGATCGCTGATCATTGAGCCGGATGCAGAGATGGGCTACTCCATTAATATCGATGCGAGTTTTCGACCCCAAGCTCCTAGTGTGGAGGATGATCGTATTGATTTGGAGCTCTTTAGCCCGACGGGAGAATTGCTGTGGTCTACCTTTTCGGAACCGCTAGATTTACCTGTCATGTACAATCCTCGCGGTGAAACGGTACATCTTAATGAAGACTATCTACTGCGGCAAATTACCGACCGTTTGGAGCTAGACCATCGTTATGTGCTGGGGTATCTGCGGGTTAGTCATCCGTGGTTTGAGGTGACTCGTCCCATTCGTAAATTGTTAATTGATCTGAGTCTGGGTATTTCGATCATGATTACTTGTGGGGCGGCGATCGGTTGGCTACTGTCGGGTATTGCTATTGAGCCAGTGAAGGAGTCCTATCAACAGCTGCGACAGTTTACGGCGGATGCTTCCCATGAGCTGCGCAATCCCATTGCGATGATTCAGACGAATGTCCAGATGGCGATCGCCTACCCAGATCCCGATGCGCGCCAGCAAAATCTGAAGGTGATTGAGCGGTTAACCCAAAGGCTAGGGCGGTTGGTTAATGATTTGTTATTTTTGGCGCGGGCGGATAGTGGTGTCTTGCAGGTGAAATTTGAGCCGTTACCCCTTGATGCTCTGTTGGTGGAAGTTATTGAAGAGCAGCGAGCTGTGAGTCGCCAACAAAATATTCAGCTAAATCTCGATATTCGTGGCAATTCGGCAGAGGCGGAACCTTTTACTATTCTGGGCGATTGGGATCAGATGGCACGGCTTTTTACGAATCTCATCGGTAATGCGATCGCCTACGCGTTTCCCGAAACTGACCAGAAAAAAGACAAAATTATTATGGTCACAATCGACACGCCACCGAAAACGCCACGACAACACCAAGAGCAAATTATGGTGACGGTAGAGGATAATGGTGTGGGCATTTCAGCCGACATTTTGCCGAATATTTTTGATCGCTTTTATCGCCCCGATCCTGCCCGCAGTAATCCCGGTGGTACTAGTACGGGTTCGGGTCTAGGTCTTGCCATCGCAAAGGCGATCGCCCAAAGTCACCAAGGGCAAATTTCCGTAAAAAGTGACCATCGGGGCACAAAATTTCAGGTAATAGTGCCATTACACAAAATTTCAGAAACATAATTGGAGTCATGCATTTTTAGGGTTGCCTTAGTTTCAAAATGCAGATCCATATAATTGAGATAGAACTACCCCGCTAACTTATTGGGCGATCGCCATGCTCCTAGAACTACAGCGAATTCACGTGCCGCCGGGACAACATATCCTCCTCGAAAATGTCAGTTGGCAAGAATTTGAACGTATTCTCGAAGATTTAGGAGAACGCCGTAGCAGTCGTATCGCCTATAACAAAAGCACCTTAGAAATCATGACCCCTTTACCAGAAGATGAGCATAGTAAAGAAATTATTGGCGATCTTGTAAAGGTGTTGTTGGAAGAACTCGATATTGAATTTTGCTCTTTGGGGTCTACAACTTTTAAGAAAGATTCACTGCAAGGGCTAGAGCCGGACCAATGTTTTTATATCGCCAATGAAGCAAAAATCCGTGGGAAAGGTCGAATTGATTTAGCGACCGATCCCCCTCCAGATCTCGCCCTTGAAATTGACATCACCTCCCGCACTCACCCAGCAATTTATGCGGCTCTCGGTGTCCCAGAACTCTGGCGTTTTGAAAAAGGTGAGCTACAAATTAATGTGCTGATCAATGGCGCATACCAAGAAGTTGGGACTAGCCCGACATTCCCTCAACTTCCTTTACTTGAATTAATCCCCAAATTTCTAGCTGAGAGTAAAATCGCAGGACGTAATACTGTTATTAGAAAATTTCGCAAATTGGTCAGGAAATAATGGAGGCGATCGCCCAAAGTCACCAAGGCCAAATTTCAGTCAAGAATGACAGTTCCGGTACGAATTTTACAATTCGTTTGCCCCTCTATCAAAATTCTAAAAAATAGAAACTACAATTCAAACTCTTGCTCAAAAATTGCGCGGGTCATCGGCTGTTCAATCACTAAACCCTCACCACCTAAAACTTCCAAAGGCTCTCCTTCCACCTGCAGCCAAACAGCAGCTTCCGGTTCAATACTTGTCGCTGTATAAATAACTTGCCCTAGACGACCAATCATTGAGGCACTACCACCACCAAAGGTAAAGTCCTCCGAGAGATTAATCACAATGCCGTCAGCCTGAATTTTGTGGCTAATCACCTTGGTATTTTCCGGCAATGCCGAGGAGCGATCGCCGCCTGCTGGAGTAGTTTCCGTTAGCTCAATCATTAATTGCTCCAGATTTTCATCCGCATTCGCCTTCGTGGTCGCCATGGGCACTGCCACCAGCTCAAAACGATCGCCCTTGTCCTCTAGCCAATAAACGCTCGGTTCAACCGATTCGGAAATGACTGTCGAAGTTTCGGGCGGTGGTTCAGTACTGATATTCGGGTTTGGGATCGTTTCCTCATCGCAACCGACAAGCACCATGGCGGCGATCGCCACTGCCCACAGCATTCCAAATCTTTTGTCAGAAAAAGCCATATTCACCCCTTGTCAATCTAAATAAGTTTCTAAAATTAGACTTCACCTTCCAGTTTCTTTTTCCCAAAAATCGCTTCACTAGCATAGGTGACCAAAATGTACAAAATTGGCACAACAAACAAACTCAAAAACGTTGCCAAAAACATCCCCCCAAACACCGTAGTACCAAGAGATTGACGACTAGCAGAACCAGCTCCCGTTGCCACAGCAAGGGGAAAAATCCCCGACAAAGTAGAAATCGCCGTCATCAAAATAGGCCGTAAACGCTCCCGCGATGCCTCAATAGCCGCCTTCGTAATCGACAAACCCTCCTCCCGCAATTGGTTAGCAAACTCCACAATCAAAATGGCATTTTTACTCGCCAAACCAATGAGCATCACCAAACCCACCTGACAGTACACGTCATTGGGAAAACCCCGCAACATTAACGCCGTCAGCGCCCCACAAATCGCAAGGGGAACCGACAACAAAATAATGATCGGATCAAGGAAATTTTCGTACTGCGCCGCCAAAACAAGGAACACAAAAATGAGACCCAAACCAAAAATGATCGGTGCTTGTCCCCCCGACTGGATTTCCTCAAGGGCTGTCCCCGTCCACTCATACCCAAAGTTGCGCGGTAAAACCTGAGCAGCAATCCGTTCCATCGTTGCCAAAGCTTGACCAGAACTGACCCCCGGCGCTGCGCCCCCATTAATTTCAATGGATCGCAGCAAATTATAGTGATTAATCGACTGAGCGCCAGACGTGGGCGTGATACTCATCAACTGACCGAGGGAAACCATTTGCCCTGCGTCAGAACGGGTATAAACCTGCCGGATATCATCGGGATTATCGCGGAACTGACCGTCCATCTGTACATAGACCCGATAGCTGCGTTGCCCTAACTGAAAATCATTGACATAGCTCGAACCAAAGGCCGTTTGTAATGTACCGAAGGCTTGGTCAATGCTGACATTTTTAGATTTCGCCATATTGCGGTCTAGCTCAAGATCAAATTTTGGGTTATTTGCCGCATAGGTACTAAAAACAGCCTGCAAAGCAGGGTCTTGGTTTGCCGCCCCTAAAAGCGGAAACATTGCACCGACAAGCTGCTCAATTTCTGCCCGTCCACTGCGATCTTGGAGCTGGAACTGGAAACCACCAAAGTTACTTAGTCCTCTAATGGGCGGAGGATTTACGGGGAAAACGCGGGCTTCTGTAATTTGCGAAAAAGAGGGAAACAGCTTACCGATAATGGCCTGGGCGGACTGGTCGGGTCGGGTGCGTTCTGACCAATCTTTTAGGGGTGAAAAGATCACGGCTGAGTTGGAAGTACTACCGCCACCAAAGCTAAAACCACCGATGGCAAAGGTGCCGTCAATTTCGGGGACAGCTAATAATTCGGCCTCAACTTTTTTCATCACTTCATTGGTAAATTGCATCGACACTCCTTGGGGTGCTTGCAAAATGGTGATGATATAGCCTTGGTCTTCCTCTGGCACGAAGGCGTTGGGAACGGTTTGATAGAGCCAAAAGGTAACGGCCAACAATAGGGTAAATAAACCAATCACCACATATTTCAATCGGGTGAGGGTAATGAGTAATTTCTGGTAGCGGCGACGTACCCAGTCCTGTACGGCATTAATACGCCCGAAAATCACACCGATAAAGTTGTCGGGTGGGGGGGAATTTTTCAGGAGGACTCCGGCTAATGCGGGGGTGAGGGTGAGGGCAATAAAGGTGGAAATGGCAATGGAGAAGGCGATCGTTAGGGCAAATTGGCGATAGAGCGCACCTGTCGTACCGGGGAAAAAGGCGACGGGAATAAACACCGCCATGAGTACCAAGGAGGTGGCGATCACTGCACTGGATAATTCCCGCATTGCTTGGACAGCGGCAAGTTTAGGGGTCATGCCTTTTTCTTTAATCAGGCGCGAAATATCTTCGACTACCACGATTGCATCGTCTACGACTAGGCCTGTTGCTAGGGTCAAACCGAACAGGGTCAAGCTATTAATGGAAAAGTCAAAGAGTTTGATAAAGATAAAAGTACCGATCAGGGCAATGGGAATGGTGATCGTCGGGACGAGGGTGGTGCGCCAGTCTTGCAGGAAAATAAAGATAACGAAAATAACAAGGGCGATCGCCGTCAGTAGTGTGGTCACCACTTCGCGCATGGAGGCTTCAACGTAGGAGGTGGGGTTAAAGGCAATGCGATATTCCAACCCCGGCGGGAATGTCTCGGCGAGGACATCCATCTCATCGATCACAAGGTTTGCCACATCAAGGGCATTACTCCCCGGACGCTGGAAAATACCGAGGGCAACGGCTTCACTACCGCGATAACGGGCGATCGTTGTATAGCGTTCTGCTCCTAGTTCTACGCGACCCACATCCCGCAGTTTGATCAGTTGTCCTTGGGTATCAACCTTAACGACGATATCTTCAAATTCTTCGATGGAGCTGAGTCTACCGCCTTGGATTTCTAGGTCAAACTGAAATTGCTGTCCGGCTGGGGCGGGTTCTTGGCCAATTTTGCCTGCACCGACGAGGAGGTTTTGCTCACGTATGGACGCGACAATATCTTGGGGAATCAATTGCCTAGCGGCTAAACGGTTGGGATCTAGCCACACTCGCATGGCATATTTGCGTTCACCGAAAATCTGGACACCGCCTACTCCTTGGAGTTTTCGGAGGGAATCAACAAGGTAGGTATCGGCGTAGTTACTAATGAAGGTATCGCTGTATTCGTCGTTTTCGGCGTAGAGTCCAATACCCAAAACAATATTGTTACTGCTTTTCTCCACCCGAACGCCATTGCGTTGTACTTCTGCGGGTAGTAGGGAGGTCACGGAAGCGATACGGTTCTGGATATCAACGGCGGCTAAATCTTTGTCTCGGCTGGCATCGAAAGTCGCGACAATGGCACTCAAACCATCGTTACTACTCGTGGAGGAAATATACTTCAGACCTTCTAGACCATTGAGTTCTTCTTCGAGAATATTCGTGACGGTCTGCTCGACAACTTCGGCACTGGCTCCGGTATATCGGGCGGAGATATTGATTTGGGTCGGGCTGATTTCTGGAAATTGATCAACGGGCAAGCTTGGGATGGTAATGAGTCCCACCAGCAGGATAATCACCCCACAGACAAATGCAAAGATTGGTTTCTTGATAAACAGGTTAGAAAACATTGGGGCAGCAGTAGGGCGATCGCAATTGTCCCATCGTAAGAGTTTTTTCGGCGATCGGGGTGCTCTCAGGGTGCAATTTTGTCACTGGTTTTGCTCTTTTATTCGGAATTCGGCTACAAATTCTTGGTGTTGCCTCGGTTTATGTTTTTTATGGCTGAATATTCTGTCTTGTCTTGGGACAGGTATCAGTGAACAGGTATCAGTGAACAGGTATCAGATATCGGCCAAAGTCCTTCCTGAGGGAAGGTGGTCGAAGACCGGAAGGGGTTGCAGAAAGTGCCGAAACCGACTATAGATCCACCCCTAGCCTCTCTCAAGAAGGGAATAAATGATGAACTTAGCGGCGACGGAACAGACGGAATAATTAGCGATAACTGTGCCGTAATAGCAGAAAAGGTAATTTGAAAATTTTTATGATAATTGGGTGAGATTTAAGTTCTTTAGTTTTCCGAATAAGTTTGGGAACAGAAATCTCCCGCTGAGAATTGGTTGTCTTGTCCGGTAAAACATTAATCCAACTAAGTAAGTTTTGAGTTGTCGGATGTTCTTTGACCAGAGCAGGTAAATAGACTTCTAAAACCTTATGTAGATATAGCTCTGCTGACTGATGTTGGCCTTGCTGAAAATACAATGCGCCTAAATTAACGTCAGTTATGGATAAGAATTTAGCTGACATTCTTTAGAGAAAGGGAGACAAGCAAAGGGAGAGACACGGATAACCAACGAAAATCTGCGTTTTTCGAAAGCTAGGATTGTTTGAATAAAACATCTCCCTATCTCCCGCTCTCTTATTCGCCGCGTCATATTGCCGAGCACCCTTAAGCAAAACTCAGGTTAAATTAAAGTCGGAACTTCCAGTATCAGGATGGTCGGCTCCCAGTTGCTGTTCTCGGATAGAGAGCGATCGCCGATAGAGGGGTTCTGCTTCGCTGTACTTCCCTATCGACCGAGACGATTGGGAATACCGTCACAGCCACCGGGAATAGTGCTACGGGATTTTTCGCCACACCAAGAGCAGCAATAGTAACGTTGTTCTTCGCTCATGCGTTTGACATTAGTAAAATCAGCATTTTCAATGACAGTTCCAGTGTGTTTACCCGTTCGATAGTCAGGGCGTTGACCCTTTACCCTCGGAGTCGCTCGATCAAAGGAACCATAAAACAATATTGTGCCTCTCAAATCAGCACCACGCAGATTCGCATCCACAAGAATTGTCCGCGCCAAGTTTGCCCTTGCCAAATCGCAACCCTGTAAATTTGCCCGCACCATATTGGCTTCACTCAGATCAGTCCAACGTAAATCCATGCACTGCAAATCCGTCCCGGCGAGCATCACACCCAGATCAATCACCCGCACACCATCTAGACGATCTTCTTGATAGCCACCTGTACCATCAAAAATAGGGCGACCTAGGCGGCCATCCCGTTGTAATGGCGTGAGTAAACGCGACTGCGACAAAAATTTTAAAATTTTCGCTTTTCCGCCCGCATCAACGCTGCTAAGAATAGCCGCTGTTCGACCTTCTGCAATGGAGCGCTCCTGGGGCCAATCTTCCAATAATCCTTCTTCGTTTAACGCTAATTCCGAAATGCCTTGAAAATATGTATCGATGGTTTGCTGTTGGGTGATTCTATTTTGTTGAATCGTTAAATCCCGGGAAATGACGTACTGCTCCCATGCAACATAAACCGCTAGAACGGCGATCATAATTTGCCCTAACGCACCGACCCAATCTGCCCACGAGCCAAATTCGTCCCATTTAATCTGGTTTAGCCAATAACCGACAAGGGCATACACGCCGAGAAATTTAAATAGGCCGGCGATCGCCACACTGAAAGCAAAAAAGCCAATTAAAATCTTACGCTCTTGGTCATTTAAAAACGTCGCCAGCCATTCCTTAATAGATGGCACAAGAATTTTGAACGACAGGAACAACGTCACAAGCGTTCCAGATAACCCCAGCCAGGCCCAATTACTCAACAATCCCAACAACATAACCCCTACTGCCGTAAGAATTAACCAAGGATTACTAGCCTCAATCTGTCGCAAATAAAACTGACGTTCCATCAAATCCTTTCGTGGCGGCGGAATAGGAGTCGGAGAGGTGGCAGGCATGATATCTCCACACTGTTCAGTTTCCGGCAACTGGCTATTGGGCATCTCAGAAAATGAATTCGACTTCGTCTGGCTCATAGACCGTTAAATTATGGCTATTTCAGCAATTGTAACTAATTCTTAAACTATCCAAATAAAAGAAAACCCCGCTCTCGATGGAACAGGGCTTTGGCCTTTTCGTTAAACAAAAATTCTAAATACTGTTGAGGACAACTTTTGCTGCCGCCAAGGTCTTGTCAATATCTTCGTCTGTATGAGCCAAAGACGTAAAACCAGCCTCAAATTGAGACGGCGCAAGGTAAACGCCCTGCTCCAACATGCCACGATGGTAACGACTGAATTTCTCTAGATCAGAATTTTTAGCATCGTTGTAGTTGTGGACAGATTGACCCGTGAAAAACATCCCAAACATGCCGCTAATACTACCACCAGAAACTTCATGGCCTGCCTCACGGGCAATACTGAGTAATCCGCTAATTAGCTTGCTAGTCACAGTGTCTAAATGTTCGTAGGTGCCAGGACGCTGAAGTAGTTCGAGGGTTTTAATGCCCGCAGTCATAGCTAGAGGATTGCCGGACAGTGTCCCGGCTTGGTACATGGGGCCCGCAGGGGCAACCATCGACATAATATCTTTACGACCACCGTAAGCACCGACGGGTAAACCACCACCGATCACTTTCCCTAAAGTGGTCAAATCAGGTGTAACGCCAAATTTTTCTTGGGCACCACCGTAGGAAATGCGGAAGCCTGTCATCACTTCGTCAAAAACTAACAATGCACCATGTTCTTTGGTGATTTCCCGTAGCCCTTCAAGGAAACCCGCATCGGGGGTCACAAAGCCGGAGTTGCCCACGACAGGCTCTAAAATGACACCGGCGATCGCCTCAGGATTTTCAGCAAAAAGCTTTTTAACAGCATCCAGATCATTATAAGGAGCCGTCAAAGTCGAAGCCGTTGTCGACTTAGGCACACCGGGAGAATCAGGCAAACCTAAAGTCGCCACACCAGAACCAGCCTGCACCAAGAACATATCCGCATGACCGTGATAGCAGCCTTCGAATTTAATAATCTTTTCGCGACCCGTAAAGGCACGCATCAAGCGCAAAACCGACATACAAGCCTCTGTGCCAGAATTGACAAAGCGCACCATTTCAATGCTGGGCACAGCATTAATGACCATCTCAGCCAGAATGTTTTCCTTCAGACAAGGCGCACCAAAACTGGTTCCCTTTTCTAACGTTTCCCGCAGAACAGCATTGACTTCATCATTGGCATGACCACAAATAGCAGGCCCCCAAGTACCGACATAATCAATGTACTCATTACCATCAACGTCCCAAACATGGGAACCCTTGACCCGGTCAAAAACAATAGGCTGTCCCCCGACTGACTTAAAAGCTCGCACAGGGGAACTCACACCACCGGGCATCAGTTTTTGAGCCGCACCAAAAATCTCGTCTGATTTGGCTGTATTTAAAGCTGTAGTAACCAAATTATTTCTCCTTTAAGCAAGTTCTATAAAATTTAGCTTTTGTAATTTAGGTTATTTAACTGAATATCCAATATCCCGAATTCTGGGAGGAAATTTGTAACAGTCTATTATTCTACGGAATAAGAGCGATTTGGGTATTTGTTTGGTGATTAATTCACAATGTCTTACAAGTATTGTTTCGTAAAAATCACGATTAATCCCTGAGGAGGGAAAACAGAATGTCAAAAATTGCCGTGAAATTTATGCCCAATGACGTGGTGATTGATGCAGAGCCGGGCGAACCAATGTTAGAAGTCGCTCGTCGTGCTGGAGTTTCAATTCCAACAGGGTGCTTGATGGGGTCTTGCCATGCCTGTGAAGTGGAGCTAGACGACGGTTCCTGTCTTTGTGCCTGCATTTCTGGCATCCCCGGCGATCGCCCCGAAATCACCATCAATTTATTCAGCGATCCCGTGTGGTAAAAGCGGAGGCAAACCCAACCTAAAGCCAATTTAAACCACCATAAATTGCAACAAAACACGTAGGTACACAGAACCAATTGTAAAATCAGATACGGAATTAACCGAAAAATCGTTCTAGAAACCAGTAGGCCTTAGGATAACCAAAATTAATTCTTAACATTGATGAAGAATTAAAGGTCACAAATACTGATAGTCCCTAAAAATAGCCAGATATCTAGCTTAAAACAGCAAAAATCAGGGTATAAGGACGAAAGCTCATCATTTAATTATTGATCAGAGCACTTCACAACATCAGTATTCTGTGAAGCAAAAGCTACATTCACTTCGGTAAAAGGTTATCTCTGCTACCGATGAGAATTTTTGCCTATGTTATTCAAAGGCATGAATGCCTAAAACATCTCAAACTAATGCCTAAGTCAACTTTCCAAAAACGGAGTATGACTATGGAACAAAGTCACTTCAGCCCAGCACACGATGATAGTGTTGTTCTGGACTTTGCCCGTAACATCTCCCGTAACTTCTCTCCCATCTGGCTGGCTTGTATTCCCGCTGCAGCGATCATCACTGTAGTTTGGAGTACAGCTGCCATGGCACAAGACTCAGCCGTTGATGCGGCTGGTCAAGTCCAGATTATTCTTGACACTATTTTTCTACTCATCGCATCCATCCTCGTTATCTTCATGAACGCAGGCTTCGGCATGCTTGAGGCTGGTTTCTGTCGCCAGAAAAACGCCGTTAATATTCTTTCGAAGAACTTAATTGTCTTTGCCGTTGCAACGATTGCTTATTGGGCAGTCGGTTATGCCTTTATGTACGGTGAAGGAAATACCTTCATTGGCCTAAAAGGATTCTTCTTCTCTGGCAGTAGTGTTCCCTACAGCGGTGAAGAGTGGTACACCATGGACGGTGAAACCCAAATTCTTAACTTCGTCCCTGAAAGTGTTTCCTTCCTTTTCCAAGTTGCTTTCGCGGCCACCGCAGCAACCATCGTTTCTGGTGCGGTAGCTGAAAGGATTAAGTTCGATGCATTCCTAATCTTTAGCTTCCTGCTTGTTGCGATTTCTTACCCCATTACCGGCCACTGGCAGTGGGATGGTGAGTGGCTATATGCCTTTGGTTTCCACGATTTTGCGGGTTCTACCATTGTTCACTCCGTTGGTGGTTGGGCAGCTTTAGTGGGTGCAGCAATTCTTGGCCCCCGTGCTGGCAAGTACCGTGATGGCAAGACCAATGCGATTCCCGGCCACAACATGAGCATTGCAACTCTTGGTTGTTTGATTCTCTGGATTGGCTGGTTCGGTTTTAACCCCGGCTCTCAGTTAGCTGCTGACCAAGCTGTTCCTTACATTGCTGTAACGACTAACCTCGCTGCTGCTGCTGGTGGTTGCACTGCAACGCTCACTTCTTGGCTGAAGGATGGCAAGCCCGACCTTTCTATGATTATCAACGGTATCCTCGCTGGTCTTGTTGGTATTACTGCTGGTTGTGACAGTGTTAGTATCTTCTCTGCTGTGATCATCGGGGCGATCGCCGGTGTCATCGTTGTATTCTCCGTTGCCTTCTTCGATGCAATCAAAATCGACGACCCCGTTGGTGCAACCTCCGTTCACCTCGTCTGCGGTATGTGGGGAACATTTGCCGTGGGTCTTTTCAAAATGGATACAGGCCTGCTTACCAGTGGGAACCCACAACAGCTCATCGCCCAGATTGTCGGAATTCTTTCCATTGGCGGCTTTACCGTTGCCTTTAGTTTCATCGCTTGGTACGCGATCGCCGCAGTTCTAGGCGGTATCCGTGTCCATCAAGACGAAGAACTCCGCGGTCTTGATATCAGTGAGCATGGCATGGAAGCTTACAGCGGTTTCGTCAAAGAATCCGATGTTATCTTCAGCTCTTCCGCTAGCTCCGATTCCGAAGGCTAAATCAACATTTTCGACTAAAAAAATCAGTAGCCACAAAGAAATTTGTGTTTACCCACCATCAGACCCCCTTGATTCCGAGGGGGTTTTTGTTATGTCTCTATTTATAAAAGCAAAAAGGTCGCCATACCTTCACTGCAAATCAATCTATTTATGTGTGTTATTGCAACAGCTTGTAGCTTTTTGTAAACCCAACGTAAGGGTATGCAGTACTAAAATTTCTGCCTTTTTTGAACCCCACAGAATTAATCCCATAAAAAATTTCTAGAGGTCACAAAAAATTCCAAGACACCGAGTACCAAGAATTTTCCTTACATAGCACCCAAGCAGAGAATCTTAAGACGAAACTTTTTAATGTGAAATGAAAACAAAATAGGTCTCAAGATATTGCGAAGTGTAACGCCTTATTTTTACAAGATGTAATGATCAAAATGTGAAGCACGTTGTATAACTTGTACCTAAGATAAAAAAGAGCAACCGCAAAGACCTTTGTACATTAGGACTTTGATCGTTCCTTTCCCCTTTTCGTGCTCCGAAGCTTTTCGGCTCAGGCATTGTAAAGTTTCTTAAAGGCACGGGGAAAAAACCAACGAAAATAGCTCACACTCTTAAATGGTTTGGAGAAAAAATTTGCGTTCCCAAAACAACTTGTTTCCTTAGTGAATCGAGCGTTTGCGGCGTCAATCCTCTAAACCAAGCTTAAAAAAAAACTAAGCGAAAACATACTCAATAAATCCCACTCATAAATATAAGTAGGAGATAAAAACATGTTTGACATCTTTACTCGGGTTGTTTCTCAGGCTGATGCCCGAGGTGAGTTCATCTCTACTGATAAGCTCGATGCCCTCAGCAAAATCATTGCAGATGGCAACAAGCGCGCTGATGCTGTGAACCTCATTACTGGTTCTGCTTCCAAGATTGTTACCGAAGCTGCTCGCCAACTTTTTGCTGACCAACCTCAGCTAATTGCTCCTGGTGGCAACGCTTACACTAGCCGTCGTATGGCTGCTTGTTTACGTGACATGGAGATCATCCTCCGTTATGTAACCTACGCAATCTTCACTGGTGATGCATCTGTGCTCAACGACCGTTGTCTCAATGGTCTTCGTGAGACTTACCTTGCTCTTGGTACTCCCGGTTCGTCTGTTGCTGTCGGCGTCAGAATGATGGGTAAAGCTGCTAGCAACCTCATTGCTAATAGCACGACTACTAACGGCGTAACTGTCGGTGATTGTAGCGACCTCATGCAAGAAATCAACCTTTACTTCGAAGCTGCTGCTGCTGCTGTTGAGTAAGATGTTTAGGTCTTTGTGACCAAAGCTTTTACCGCAGTCTTACAGCAAGACTTGTAAGGCAATTTTTTAAAGAAAGTTATTGATAATCCACAGGGAGATAATTTGACAATGAAAACCCCTCTTACCGAAGCAGTATCTGTTGCAGATTCTCAAGGTCGTTTCTTGAGCAGCACTGAGCTCCAAGCGATGTTTGGTCGCCTTCGTCAAGGTGCATCTGGCATTGAAGCTGCCAAGACTCTCACTGCTAAGTCTGATTCTTTGATCAGCGGTGCAGCTAATGCTGTTTACAGCAAGTTCCCTTACACTACTCAAACTCCTGGTGCAAACTTCGCTGCTGATCAGCGTGGTAAGGACAAGTGTTCTCGTGACATCGGCTACTATCTCCGCATGATCACTTACTGCCTCGTTGCTGGTGGTACTGGTCCTATGGATGAGTATCTCGTTGCTGGTCTTGATGAAATCAACCGCACTTTTGAGCTTTCTCCTAGCTGGTATGTTGAAGCTCTTACTTACATCAAAGCAAACCACGGTCTCAGTGGTGATGCGGCGACTGAAGCGAACAACTACATTGACTATGCGATTAACGCTCTCATCTAGTCTCTAGTGGTTGCATTGACCTAGATGGACAATCGACTGTTGGCTTTTTTGTCGGTAGTTGATCGTCTGTCTGGGTCTTGTTGTGTCTGGCAATATTTGTTGTCAGTTTTTGTTTTTTCTGAAGGTATTGGTTCGAGGGCATGGTTGATAATGACTGGAAGATGGCTGAGGCTTGGACGTTAGAGGAGGCGATCGCCAATATCCAGCAAACGGAAGATTTAGGGAAAAGATATTATGCGGCTTGGTGGTTTGGTCGTTTTCGAGTAAAAGATGACCGAGCCTTGGCGGCTTTATTGGATGCTTTAAAAGATGAGGCGGATCGTTCTCCTGATGGTGGGTATCCCCTACGGCGCAATGCAGCGAAGGCTTTGGGGAAATTAGATAATCCTGCAGTTGTTGAGCCTTTGATTTGCTGTCTTGAGAGTGAAGATTATTATGTGCGGGAATCGGCAGCCCAGTCTTTAGAGCTGCTCAAAGATAAACGAGCGATCGCTCCTCTGCGCGAGATGCTGGCAGGGGGTGTTGAGGCGGCAGTGTTAAAGGAAGGAAAGCCCCATTTTGTGCAACCCTATGAGGCAATTTTGGAGGCATTAGGGGCCATTGGTGCGGTCGAAGCTATTGCTGAAATCAAGGAATTTTTAGGCCATGGTACGGAGAAAATTCGTTACGCAGCGCTACGGGCAATGTATCAGCTCACGGGTGAGGCGATGTATGCGGAGCAGTTAATTGGGGCTTTAGGTGGTGATACTTTACAGCTGCGACGGTCTGCGTTGATGGATTTGGGAGCTATTGGTTATGTGCCTGCTGCTCCGGCGATCGCCGAGACCCTAGCGGAAAATAGTCTGAAATTAATTTCCCTGAAGGGAGTAATGGAATCCCATCTACATCACACCCAAGGTTTATTAGATACCGAGGGCGATCGCCTTCTAAAGTTAATGGATAGTTTGCTTTAGCTGTTGCCCACTTGATTGATTTTACTAAATTTATTTTTATTGAATTTATGACTGTTGCAGAACTCATTCGTGCCGTTGATCAGGCCGATTCTTCCCAAGGATTAATTGATGCCGTCGAGGATTTAGCGGCCGTTGCGGATCAAACTGCGATGGCAACCTTGGTGGATGTGCTGCGGTTTAATAATCCGGGGGCGGCCGTTGCGGCGGTAGATGGCCTCATTCAAATTGGGAAGCCCGTTATTCCCTATCTTTTGGATAACCTCGACGGCTATAACTACGGAGCAAGAGCCTGGATGATCCGGGTATTTGCGGGGATTGGTGATCCGCGGGCCCTTGATTTGCTGATTGAAGCGGCCAATACCGACTTTTCTTTGAGTGTACGGCGGGCTGCGACAAAGGGATTGGGCAGTATTTTATGGCAAGATATAGCCGATCAAAATGAACGTCTGCAATGGCAACAGAAGGTGCTGGACTGTTTATTATTGGCCCTAGAGGATGGCGAATGGGTGGTGCGTTATGGGGCGATCGCCGGCTTAGCAGGTTTGACGCGGTCACTGCCCGAAGCATGGCAAAAGAGAGCCTGTGATCAGCTTAAAGAATTTATGACAACAGAAGCAGAAATTGTAGTGCGAGCGAGATGCTTGCAAGCTTTAAAACAAATTACTGTAGACAACAATATATCGATTGCCCTTGATGACCTAGTGATTTGCAACTTGGGCTAACGTCCAATCGGGGCGGAGATTTTTTGCGTGGCGCAGGTAGGAATGGTTGATTTCTGTCTGGGGCTTTGGTGTGTTGATATGGATCAAAACACGGATACATTTTTCGAGACTAGACGACACAGCCATCTGCTGAACATCTAATAAAGGGACATTGTCCCAATTTTCCCGTTGCCGGGCGATCGCCGCCGGAAAGACCGCATCTAAATCCGCCGTAGCCGTAAAGACAACACTAATAATTTCTTCAGGATCGAGCTCATTACGCTGGTCGATATCATCGAGTAATTCCCTCACAGCCTCAGCGATCGCCTCCTTAGTATTTGCCGATGCCGTTGTTGCGCCGCGAATTGCCCGTACCTTCCAGTCCACGTTGTTCTCCTCCACCAGAAATAATGAGTCCATTAAAAATCAACTAACCCTAGGGTCGAAATAACCACAGAGGCTGTCCTGCCGTTGACAGTTCAAATTCTACCCAATTCAGGGTATTCCCAAAGGCCGATCGCCCTTGACCGCGATTTAAAACCCGATTGATAAAAGATTTTGGCTCTTCAATGGTGTTGCATTCCGCCTTCTCAGGATCAAGACCAGCCAGCTCTGCCGCCCAAACCCTAGCATCCTCTTCCGTACCCAAACGGTCAACAGTACCGAGCTCCTTGGCCTGTTCACCACTAAAAATACGCCCATCAGCAAAGGTTTTCACCGTTGCCACATCGAGACCACGAGCATCGGCAATAGTTTGGACAAACTGCCCATAGCTAATATCAATCAGATCTTGGAGAATCCCTTCTTCTGCTTGGGTTAATTCCCGGTCAAAGGACAAAATATCTTTATAGGGACCCGATTTAATGACCTTAAAAGAAACACCAACCTTATCCAAGAGTCGCTCAAGATTATTGCCCCGGAGGATGACACCAATACTGCCCGTAATCGTGCCCGGATTGGAAACAATATGTTGAGCACCCATGCTGATATAAACCCCCCCAGAAGCGGAGATATTACCAAAGCTCGCCACAATTTTGACTTTCTTTTGTAGCCTTTTTAAGGCTTCGTAAATCTCTTGGGAATCTCCAACAGTGCCACCGGGAGAATCGATACGCAGCAGCAGGGCTGGAAACTTCTTCTCCTCAACTTCTTTTAGGGCTTTTAAAACAGTTTTGCGAGTCTCCGAGGCGATCGCCCCAGTGATTTCAATGCGAGCAATTTGTTTCCGATATTTTGGAGGAAAGGGCCACACCATAGATCTTTTGAAAAGAAAATAAAAAAACTTGAGTTGCAGCCAATCGTTGACAGCAGTTCTCTATCTTATCGGATGCTGGCTATTCAGAGAGCGATCGCCCCCTTGATACACCACAATCTTTTACCAAAGGCAAGATCAAAATCATGTAGAAAAAATAGACAAAAAGCAAAACGCAAGAAACCATTCATCCAGTAGAAATGTATCTCGCTGCGCTGCATTCACCGAAAAATTCTCGTATCCTTAACATTACGCAATTTTTTATCCATCCCTAGAACCCTATGACCGCCAATTTATCGAAGGACACATTTATCAAATTTCCTTTGGTGTTAATCGCGCCCTTTTTCCTATGGGGCACAGCAATGGTCGCCATGAAAGGAGTTTTAGAAGTTACTTCCCCTCTATTTCTCGCATCAATACGTTTAGTGCCAGCCGGCATTTTAGTACTATTATTTGCCCGAATGATGGGTCGCGAGCAAAAAATTTCAGCAGAAGGCTGGATTTGGATCTGTGGATTTGCCCTCATTGATGGCCTCATGTTTCAGGGATTTCTAGCAGAAGGTCTCGTCAAAACTGGCGCAGGCTTAGGATCCGTGATGATTGATTCACAGCCCCTTGCCGTCGCCCTACTTTCGAGCTGGCTATTTGGAGAACGCATCGGTCTGTGGGGGTGGCTCGGTTTGACCATCGGCATTCTCGGCATTAGCTTAATTGGCATTCCCGACGACTGGATTTTTGCCATAGCCCATGGTGATTTTTCCTTTTTACAGGTTGAAAACCTTGAAGTTAGTGGCGAAGTTTTAATGTTGGGCGCTTCACTATCAATGGCGGTGGGGACGATTTTAATTCGCTATGTCAGTCGTTATGTTGATCCAGTAGTGGCCACAGGTTGGCACATGATTATTGGTGGTCTGCCCCTCTTAATTGCCTCTGGTTTTCTAGAAACACAACAGTGGCAAAATATTGATCTTTCTGGCTGGCTGGCTCTGAGTTACGCCACAATTTTTGGGAGCGCGATCGCCTACAGTTTATTCTTTTTACTAGCATCAAAAGGCAATCTAACAAGCCTGAGCGCCCTCACCTTTCTTACCCCCATTTTCGCCTTGATTTTCGGTCATCTGTTACTCTCCGAAGAACTGAGTAATCTCCAGTGGTTTGGCGTGGCATTGACCCTTGTGAGCATCTATTTAATTAATCAACGGGAACGTATCGCAAAGCAGTGGCGATCCCTCACCCCCGATACAGTTATAGAGTCTTCAGTTTCAGCGGTAGACAAAGAACATAGCCAAGTTAAGTGATCTGAGCTTAGGTCGAGGACAGCCTGTAATAGAGACGGAGAGATGGCAGAACTTAAAAGAAAAAGTGATTTTGTCAGCCCACAAATTTTAGTGAGACCATAGTGAAAAAAACTCTAACTATCCCTGTGTCCCTTGGTCTCCCAATCCTTTGATCCCCTAGCTCCACCTTCCCTTAGAATTATCGCCGTGTCCCCCCATCTCGATGCCCCCATCTCCATGCCCCATCCTAGATTCGCCCACTGCGCAAAACTGAAATCAAGTCGGAAAAATTGTACTTTTCAAAGTTGCTGAATGGATTGCCAATTATGGACAATTTAGGCGCTAAACGACATGAGTGAGATTTTGTGTCGCAATTTTGAGATAAAGAGAGTCTTGATTATTATTTTTTTTAAAGAAATATGTCGAACAAGGTCAAAAACTGGGAGTATGGAATTTGTAAAAAATTACGATAATGGCGATGCTAGGGCATCTCTATCAGAAGAACTTCGCAGCACTCCGACCATAGGTGAAAGCTTGGTTAGTGGTGTAGCGAAGCGTGGACAAAGTGAGTAGTTTACACAATATTTGTTATTATGTAGACATGCTTGGTATGACATGGGAATTTCAGCTAGAGCCAACTGCGGGTCAGTTAAGCCTTGTGATGTGGCGGCTGCTCAAGTCATGAGTACCCGTGGGCAACGGGAAATAGAAAATGCCTGTGGAGTCGAGGTAGCGGGGACATCGATAACGGTGTCTAGCCAACTGGCAGTGACACAGGAAATCTTTGGGGCGACCCAAGGAATCTCTCTGCATACCCTTTAGGGTGGCTGGGAGAGGATGTCAAGGGATGATCTGTCCTAAACGAGCTTAATAAAAACTGCTGTTCGGAGAAAATTTTAATGCAGGACGCTGTTACAAGTCTGATCAGAAATTACGATACAACCGGGCGTTACTTCGACCGTAATGCCATTGACTACCTCAAAAGCTATTTTGATACTGGTGCTGACCGAGTGAAAACAGCGTTAGTGGTGAATAGCAACTCTGCGGATATCGTCAAGTTTGCGGCAAACCAACTTTTTGAGGCTGTCCCAGAACTACTGCTGGCTGGTGGTAATGCCTATACCACTCGTCGCTATTCTGCTTGCTTGCGGGATATGGACTACTATCTGCGCTATGGCACCTACGCGATTATTGCTGGGAACTCTGATGTTCTAAATGAGCGGGTACTTCAGGGTCTTAGAGAGACTTATAATTCCCTCAGTGTGCCGATTGGACCTACTGTTCGTGGTATTCAATTTCTAAAGGAAGCGATCAAATCAGCGGCGGCGGAAGCTGGCATTACTAACACTTCTTTTGTTGATGAGCCGTTTGACCATATGACGCGGGAACTCAGCGAAATCGATATCTAAGCAGACGCAGCTACGATCTTTCCTAATTTTTCTTTTTTTAAATCTTTTTAATATCAACCTATCTCTGGCGATCGCCCCAACTACGGTTAGGGCGATTTTTTTGTGGGATCAAGTTTTGGTCGTGCAAGGGTCAAGCGCTAAGGGGCGAATTTGTTGGGGATTTGCTGATGCACTGAATAATCTGGTTACAGAAATATTGGATCGGCGGAATCTCTAGGCGATCGCTGGTGGTCACTAAAACGACTTCTCGAAAATCCTTCGCATCAGCTAGGGGAATCACAACTAAGTCTGGATCGCGCTCTGCTTCAATGAGGGCTGACTGGGGCAATAAAGCTAACATGTCGCCTTGACGGACAACGCCGCGAAAGGCATCTAAGCTATTCAGCTCGACAGTTGTACCAGTAGATAAGCCCTGTTTGTTGAGCTGGTCTTGGACATAACGCTGCATGCCATAGCCGTCCTTAAAAACCACTTGGGGATAGTCGGCAAGGTCTTTCCAGGAGAGAACTGGTTTGTCGGCAAGGGGATGTTCTTTACTGACTAAGACTTCAATACTTTCGCGATAAAGGGTCTGCACCACCATGTCGGGACTGGAGGTTAAAAAGCGATTGTTCATGACGATCGCCACATCGATGAGGTTATCCCGTAATACCTTAAGGGCACGATCGCTGCCTAGGGCTGTAACACGTAGTTGGGTTTGGGGATACATGCGATAAAACCGCTTTAGCACTGGGGGCAAATGGTAGGCACAGACGGAATGAATGGCCGCGATACACAGTTCTGATTGTTTACCGGAAATCAGTTCGTCGATTTCTTTTTTGGCATTATTCCAACTGCCACAGATTTTGCGGGCGTAGGGTAAAAATCGCTCTCCTGCAAGGGTCAATTTTACTTGGGCATTACGGTGAAATAGAGGCGTGCCCATCGTCGTTTCTAGGCTCTGGATCTGCCGACTGACGGTCGATTGGGTCACACTGCATTGTTTGGCGGCCTGTCCAAAATTTCCGGTGGCGGCGATCGCCAAAAAAGCCTCTAGCTGTTCAAGTCTCATTTCTTCCTTCCCCTGCTGTGATGCCAGTTACTCATCCACCGATGATTTTAATGCATTGATTCCTTAAGATTATGTTAGGAAGAATACTTTATGAGTTAAAAGCAAGGGGATTAGCGGCGAAAAGAATACATTCTGTAAATCCTCAGGTAAAAACAGCAGTGAACCCCACGGAGAATTTATGATGGATGCGTCAATCTTTTACTCCCCTCTCCATGTTGCAGCCATTGCTCTACGTAAATCCTGAACTTGGTGACGACGAAAATAGCGGTAGTGCGCATGCGCCACTGAAAACGATTTCAACAGCCATTAAACGTTCGACTTCTGACTGTGTGATTCATCTGGCTTCCGGCCACTACACTCGCAAAGGAGGGGAATTATTTCCATTGATTTTGCCCAGTGGGGTACAGCTTATTGGTGATATTGCCAGCCAGGGTGATGGGGTGATTATTCGTGGGAGCGGCATTTACAATAGCGATCGCCTCAAGGCTCAAAATGTGGCGATCGCCATGGCTCCTGATAGCGCTTTAAAAGGAGTAACGGTGATTAATCTAGAGCGCAAAAGTACTGGGGTATGGATTGAAGCGGGCAGAGTCGAAATTGAAAATAACTGTTTTCAGCACTGTCGCCGGGAGGCCATTTTTGCGGCAGGAACCAGTAAGGCTCTGATTTTTGACAATTTGTTTCTCGACAACAAAGGTAATGCCATTTTTATGGCAAACAACGCCAAAGGAGAAATTTGTCATAACCAGTTTCAAGGCAATCAATATGCCATCGCCCTCAATGAGTCAGCAGCGCCTTTTATTGCCCATAATCGCATCGCCCAAAATCAAGTGGGTGTTTTCATTGCCAAACAAACGCGACCCGTTTTACGCCGTAATATCATCGAGCTAAATCAAGAATTTGGGATCGTGATCAGTGGTAACGCCCAGCCAGACCTCGGTTTAACCCAAGATCCGGCGGGCAATATTATTCGCCAAAATATGGAAGCTGACCTACGCAATAAAACCGATGAAGTCGTGATTTCTGTTGGCAATGATCTCAATCCAGTGACGACGGCGGGCATGGTGGAGTTTGCAGCAGCGGCAGTGCCTGTCACAAAAATGGGGATGACTCCTTTTCGGGATGTGTTGAGTCATTGGGCAGAACCGTTTATTCAAGTTTTAGTGGAAAACGATTATTTACAGGGTTTTCCCGATGGTACTTTTCGACCGGATGCGCCCTTAACTCGTGCTGAATATGCGGCACTCTTGGCAAGGTGTTTTGATTTGCCCCGTCCCCTCGGTGCTCAAGACGCAGAGTTTGAAGATATTGACGATGGTTTTTGGGGGAAAGGGGCGATCGCCAAAGCGGTGACGATGGGATTTTTGATTGGCTATCCCGATGATACCTTCCGTCCCCAAGCGCCATTGACGCGATTACAGGCGATTATTTCCCTCGCAAAGGGATTGGGTTTAAAAGGTGGCAATCCAAAAGTGCTCCAAGCCTATGGCGATCGCCCGTTAATTCCGAGCTATGCCCTGAATGCCGTTGCGGCGGCTACCCAAAACAGCCTCATCGTAAATTATCCAAAGCAAAGTCGATTACAGCCATTGCATGATATTACGCGGGGAGAAATGGCGGCACTACTCCACCAAGCGCTGGTGGTAAACCAGAAATTACCTCGTCTCCATTCTGAGCACATTGTTGATCCATTGCCCTATTTACCTACCTTTAGTGATGTGACCTTCCACTGGGCAAGGCCTTTTATTACGGCGATCGCCAACCTTGGTTTAGTGCAGGGCTATGAAGACGGTTCTTTTCATCCCGATGCCCTCCTAAAACGTGCCGAATTTGCGTCGCTGTTAAGTGATATTTTTGCGCCGCCGCCTGTACGTCCTGCCAGTATCTTTTTTGATGTGCCGAGTGATTTTTGGGCGGCTAATGCCATTCAGCAAGTGTACCGAGGCGGTTTTGTCTCCGGGTTTCCCGATCAAACCTTTCACCCCCACCAAGGATTACGGCGAGTGCATGTGATCTTAGCCCTAGCGAATGGCTTAAATTTACCGTCAGCAAAAATCGATGAATCGCTAAATTATTATCTCGATGCCGATGAGATTCCCGATTACGCGCGCCAAGCTGTGGCGGCTGCCACCCAAGCGAATTTGATTGTGAATTATCCCGATCCCAAAATCCTCAATCCTAACGATGAAGCCACCCGCGCCGAGGCGATCGCCCTGTGTTACCAAGCCCTTGTGTATCTAGATCAGGCGACAGAAATCGCCTCATCGGCAATCGTTAGATTTATTTCAGCATTATCTGATTAAGAGCCTGAGAAGAACGGGTTATGATGGACGCACAAAATGTCATTCCGGTATGATCATTGCCCTATTCCCCTGAACCAAATCCCGTGCAGATTTTCACCCTTGATAGCGGTTTACAGGTGATTCACCAATATTTACCTGCCGCGTCAGTCGTTGTGAGTGATATTTGGGTAAAAGCCGGGGCGATCGCCGAACCACCGGAATGGGAAGGGATGGCGCATTTTTTAGAGCACATGGTTTTTAAAGGCTCTGACCAAGTTTGTCCCGGTGAATTTGACCACATTATCGAAAATCGCGGCGGCACGAGTAATGCGGCGACAAGCTACGATTACGCCCATTTTTTTATCACCACCGCCCGCGATCAACTAAGCGAAACCCTGCCCCATCTGGGGGATATTTTATTAAATGCCACCATTCCCGACGAAGAATTTATCCGCGAGCGATTGGTGGTGCTGGAAGAAATTAATATCAGCAATGACGATCCCGATTGGCTAGCCTTTCAAGAATTAAACCGGACACTCTATGCCCGCCATCCCTACGGACGCTCGATTTTGGGACAGGAGCAACAACTGTGTGAATATACCCCCAACCAGATGCGCTGTTTTCACCGCACGCATTATCAGCCCCAAAATATGACGGTGAGTCTGATCGGTAATATTCCCGCTGAACCAGCCATTGAGCTCCTCGAAAAGACTTTTGCTAAATTCCCTGTGCCCGCGGAATGTCCACCCTTTAGCGTGGAAGCAGAACCGCCTTTGATTGAAATGCGCCGCAGCGAAGTTCGTTTCCCCAATATTGAAGTGTCGCGCCTGATTATGGGCTGGCTCTGTGATGGCATTGATAATTTTGAGGATGCCGTCGGGTTAGATGTTTTATCGATTATTTTGGCGGGAACGGTTTCGTCATGGCTAGTGCAAGAGCTACGGGAAAAACGCCATTGGGTCATGGATATTAGTAGTGGGTTTTCGTTGCAGCGAGATTCAAGTTTGTTTACCATCCAAGCTTGGCTAGATGAGGCACAAATTCCTGATGTGGAAAAATTAATCGGCGATCGCCTGAATTATCTCCAAAATCACACCGTGTCTGAGGTGGAGCTAAACCGCTCTAAATCGATTCTTTGTAACGATCATATTTTCTCCATGGAAACGCCAAGCCAACTGGCGGGACTCTACGGCTACTATCACACCCTCGGAGAACTGAACCATGCCCATCTATATCCGCAATTAGTGCGACGGTTAACGGCCAATGATCTACAGCGTCTTGCTCGCCAATATTTGTCGCCGGAACGCTGCGCCATTGTGACCATGAATCCCCATTAGATTTCGATTGCTTCAGTACTTTCGAGTAGTTGGTCGAGATCAATATTTAAGAGGGAAGATTTTGGCGATCGCCCATTTTTTTGCTGACTGAGACAATAGAAACAATTCGCCCCATCACTATGTTGAAAAGGCTGATTTTGCTCAAAATAATTTTCTAAACTCGCTGTTAAATCCTCTAAAAGTTGATCAAGTTCTTGGGAGATTTTTTTGTGCCACGCTTGTGAATAGTTAAAGGTTAAAAATTCTGGTTTTCCGCCCGCTTCAATAAACCAATAGGTCATCGATAACTGCTCCGGTTGATAGGCCGTTGTTGTTGCCATTAGATACAAATACAATTTTGTCTGCCAATGGTTTTGCAATTTTTCGGGGCGTTTCGGCTGGCGGTAGGTCTTCCAATCGTGAATCTCTAGGGTCTGACTACCAAAAACAATCCAGTCACAAATAATGGTGAGTAAAAAATCTTGTTTCGCCCAAGTTTGACGATATTCCGCAGCGGAGTGGCAATCATCGGATTGAGTATGAAAATGGGGAATTTTTGCTAACAGCGATTGGAGTGAAATGCGCAGTTTGGGATCATGGGTGACATGTTCTAGGGCAAAGCCTGCATGGAGTTGCTGCATGGCGAGGTGAAAGCGAATACCCCATTCTTGTTTTTGCTGTTGGACAGGATTGAGCGGTGTGGCGAGTTGGTCAAGATAGGCTTTCTGAAAGCTGGGGGGACAGTCTTGAAATCTCTGGAGATGGGCTTGGGAAACGTAAAACATAGACTTTAAATCATGAACTTTAAAACATAAAATTGTGGCGATCGCCGCAAGGGATTTTTTGTTGGTGGCTTGAGTTAACTTGAAAGGGCGTTTCCCGAAAGGGCGTTTCTCGAAACGCCCCTACAATTAAAACAAGGCTCGATTTTGTGCGCGTAATCTAATTTTATGGCTTCGACAACTTGGCAATTACCATCTCCTGTTGATTTGTCCGATTCGTTTATCGATAAAGTGCGGCAATTAACCAATGGTGTCGGCGATCGCCTTGTTTCTCAGCTCCTCTATCAACGGGGTTTTACAGAAAATAATCAAGCAGAATTAATCGGTTTTCTGAATCCAGATTTGTACCAACCCACCTCTCCGTTTGACTTCGGGCAGGAAATGAAATGGGCAATGCAACGTTTGGGGCAGGCGCGGGAACAGGGCGAAAAGATTGCCATTTGGGGAGATTTTGATGCGGATGGCGTAACGGCAACCAGTGTGTTGTGGGAAGGTTTGGGGCAATTTTTTCCGCAAAATACCCAGCTCACCTATTATGTTCCCAATCGATTAACTGAATCCCACGGTTTAAACAATCAAGGTATTGATCAGCTCAAAAAATGGGGCGCAACCCTCATCGTCACCTGCGATACGGGTAGTACCAATCTGGCTGAAATTGCCTACGCCAAAGACTTGGGCATCGACATTATCGTCACCGATCACCACACATTGCCCGGCGATCGCCCTGATGTGTTGTCCATTATTAACCCGCGCTATTTTGCCGACAGTCACCCGCTGTATCACCTGTCGGGCGTTGCCGTTGCCTACAAACTGGTCGAAGCGCTCTACGAAACTTTGCCGGATGTGCCGATGCAGCCCGTCACCAATCTGCTCGACTTGGTGGCGATTGGTTTAATTGCGGATTTAGTTGCCCTCAAAGGAGATTGCCGTTACTTGGCGCAAATGGGTATTCGTCAATTGCAAAAACAGCTTAATCCCCAAACCTGTGTCCATCCGGGCATCATGTTTTTATTGCAAGCTTGTCGGAAAAATGGCGATCGCCCCACTGATATTTCCTTTGGCATTGGCCCCCGCATTAATGCAGTGAGTCGGATTCACGGGGATGCGAGTTTTTGTGTGGAGCTACTCACTAGCCGCGATTTGAGCCGTTGCCAACGCTTGGCCGAACAAGCAGAATCTGCCAATACTCGCCGTAAAGAAATCCAAAATATTGTGGTGCAACAGGCAAAAAAACAAGCCGCAACTTTCGATCTTTCAACAACTGGCGTTCTCGTTTTAGGCGATCGCCAATGGCAGGGGGGCGTGTTGGGTTTAGTGGCAAATCAAGTGGCGCAAGAGTTTGGACGACCAACAATTTTACTCACCTACGACCGAGATCAAGATTTGTGGAAAGGTTCAGCGCGATCGGTGCAGGGCATTGATTTGTATGAGCTCGTCCATTCCCAAGCCCATCTGTTACACCGTTTTGGCGGCCACCCCTTTGCGGCAGGACTCAGTTTAAAGCCCGAAAATCTTGAGCTATTCAAACTCGGTATTAATCAAAAAGCGCGGCAATTGCTCGGCGATCGCGCCAGCCAAACGACAACACAAATTGATGTGGATTTAGTGGTTAACGTCGGGCAATTGGGCACAGAGCTATTTCGCGAACTGAAGTGCCTTGAACCGTGCGGTATGGGTAATCCTGTGCCAAAACTCTTAGTAAAAAATTGTGGTTTAGAAGTTACAAAATTCCACAAGCTGCGGGACAAATTTAACCGCAAGCTGAACTATTACAAAGTTGATTTTGCATTGTGGGATGATACGGGCGAGGTGGATGGGATTTGTTGGGGCAAACATCCCGAAGAGATTCCCCAAGGCAACGGCTACGATCTGGTGGTAGAGCTGGATATGGTCAGTATTAACCCCAGAGAACAAAAGGCAATAGTACGACTCTTGGCGATCGCCCCAACTTCCGAAACGACCCAAGATCGGAGCGTCAATAATCTCGTTGACTTTCGCCAAAAATCTGAACCTAAACTGAGCACAAAACAATATATTGTCCAGCAGAATTGCCCTGCGACATGGCAGGATTTACGCTTGAATTATCAACGCTCCCTCAAACAATCTAAACCCTTAGCTTTGGCTTACGACACTCCGGCGATCGCCGATCCAGAAGAGGCTTTTAAAGTACTCATTGGCATCGCCAAATATTTAGTTAAAGCGAAAAAAATTGTGCCCTTAGAAACAGTTCAGGAAAAGATAGATTGCGGCGATCGCCCCTTAAAATTAGCCCTAGAAGCCCTAATCAATTGCGGTTTTGATTATGAATTAATTGACGATAATCTCAGTATTCAAGTAGTAAAAAAACAAGATCAACCCGAGAAAATCAATCACTTTCAAAAGGCATTTTTAGAAGAAAAATTTCAACAACAATACTTTTGTGATGTGCCGCTCCCTGTTATCCAACAAGCCCTAGAGCTAGCGCCCGCCGATTTAAGTTAACGTCATAGCAATTCTATTTGTACAACGACATTTTATGGGCGTTATTCTGCTGCAACTGGCGACAATTTACGGCAAACTCGGACTGGGGATCGGTGCAGGCTGGCTCTTCGGGAAATTCTCCTCCGAGGCGATCGCCAAGAAAATCGGACAGTGGCTCTTTTGGGTAGGTGTGCCCATCAGCGTTTTTGCCTTTGTGCGGCAAATTGATTTAAGCAGTTCCATCTGGCTCGCTCCCACCGTCGCGTGGTTAGCGATGGGTCTTTGTCTTGGTTCCGCCTGGGTGTGGCTACGCTTAACTTCCCACAACCTTTCTAAACCCGCCCGTGGTAGCTTTCTCCTCACCTCCACCATCGGTAATACCGGCTATCTCGGCTTTCCCATTAGTTTGGCGATCGCCGGCGAATCCATGTTTGGTTGGGCGCTGTTTTACGATTTACTTGGTAGCCTACTGTGGGGTTACGGCATCGGGGTGATGGTAGCCGCCTACTACGGTGAAACCAACGCAACCTCTTTCAAAAATATTCTCAAAAAAATGTTCATCCAAGCTGCCATCAACCCCGCAATTTGGAGCTTGATTTTAGGGTTAGCGCTGCGTTCCGTTGTTTTTCCCCCACTGCTTGAGCGTGCCCTGCACCTCATTGCTTGGGGTGTCATCATGACGGCGATCGCTTTGATTGGGATGCGTCTGAGTAATCTCAAAAACAATTCAAATATCAGTGAAATTCGCAGTAGCCTCGCTATCAAAATGCTGCTTGTGCCATTGCTTTTTGCCTTGTTGTTGCCATTGTTTGGTGTACCCCGCAATATTTGCCTAGCCCTGATTCTCCCCATGGCGATGCCCCCAGCCTTTGCCACACTAATCGTCAGTGAAACCTACCAGCTCGATCAAGAATTAACCGTTTGCTCCCTAGCAACAGGCACTTGCCTATTACCCTTTACACTACCCATTTGGGTCATTCTATTAAGCTAATATCATTCCCATTCCCGCAGGATCAATTTCAATAAAAAAAAAGCAACCATTGAGGTTGCCTCCACAAAAATCTTAAGCTAAATAACGTGAGTTTTGCTTAAGCATGCTCGGAAGTACGACGCGGTGAATGGGAGAGCGAGAGATCGGGAGATATTTCTATGCAAACAATCCTACTAGCTTTCAAAAAATGCAAATTTTCGTTGCTTCCCCGTGTCTCTCCCTCTCCATGTCTCCTTTTCTCTAAAGAATTTTGGCTACATTCTTATCCATAACTGACGTTAAATAAATCTTTGCCCATTGCGCTTTGAATGCGATTTAGCTTAAAAAAAGCTAAACAACAAATCCCCAACACCAACAAAACAGCAAGCAACAGACCAAATTAAGTGGCAGAAGGAGCCGTTTTTCCAGAAAGATTTTGGCGCTTATTAGAAGTTCTCGATGTTTCGTTAGCCTCTAAAGGCACAAATTCGATGTGATTCAGTAGAGTCGTAACAAAAGCAAAAAGCAAGAATGGCAGAGATAGGATGACGACAAGGGCAACCGTCGCAAGGGCATAAACCTGACGTGTCGCACTCCAAAGCGCCAAAGTTGAAGCAAGACTTAGGAAGATTACAATTAACCAGACAATAATTTGTCCATAGATATCCCCAAATGTAAGTGTGCAGATCATTCTGTACTTCATTGCGTCGTTATCCATAATGTTTTTTCTAGATTTTCAAAAAAATATCAATTAAAGTGCACGGATGTTGTTTCGGTTGTAGACGATGGGAGGTGGGAAATAGAAAGAACTGCAATATCAATTAACAAAAAATCAAACTTTTTCAAACCATTGTCAAACCATGAAAAAGTTTTGTGCAATGTGGCCTTAAAAAGCAGAATTTTCTAGATAAATTCGATATCCTGTAAAGCAGAAAAACGCTCAGATGCTGTGGAGACAGACTATGGCAGAAGCATCTTTAGTCGAAAACCGAGACTACACGCTCATCATTGATAAAAGTGGCAGTATGTACACCAGTGATTTGCCTGTAGAAAATAAAACACGTTGGGAGGCAGCACAGGAGTCAACCTTAGCCTTGGCTCGCACTTGTGAAAAAATTGACCCAGATGGCATTACTGTCTATCTGTTTTCTGGTCGATTCCGCCGTTATGACAACGTCACCTCTGATAAGGTCATACAGGTCTATGCAGAAAATGATCCGATGGGTCGGACTGATCTTGCTTCGGTTTTACAGGATGCGCTAGACAACTATTTCACACGGAAATCAACGGGGGAAGCAAAGCCCAATGGTGAAACTTTTCTTGTTGTCACTGACGGTGAACCAGATGATTGCAAGGCTGTAATGCGGGTCATTATCGATGCGACAAACAAAATTGACCGCGACGAAGAAATCGGTATTTCTCTCATTCAAGTGGGTCGGGATCGGAAGGCCACGGCTTATTTGAAGGCGCTTGATGATCAGCTGGAACAGGCTGGGGCAAAGTTTGACATTGTCGATACTATTACTATCGATGAGATGAGTGAAATGTCCCTAACTGAGGTGTTGATGAATGCGCTAATTGACTAGGGTGCTCATCCTATTGATTGCTATGGATGGAAAAATTCTCTATCATCGGTGCGGCGATCGCCGGCTAGTCGGTTTGATACTATGGCGATGACTGATCAGATCAAGGTTAGCGCATTAATACTTTTCATATAAAGTCAAAGGGACACATAATGGGAGAAGCTAAACGCCGAAAGAAGAACCTTGGGGATAACTACGGTAAAGAAGAACGTCTTTACCCTTGGTTGCCCCTCACGAAAACCCAAGTAGAGCAGGCTTACAATCTCACAACAAAAGGAGCTTGGATTGGTATCGGTATTATGGTCGCCGTCTGGGTGACTGTTCGAATTATTGGCCCCGGTTTTGGATGGTGGGTTGTTGACTAAAGTGGAACAATAATCCGGTTTTCAAAGTTTCTAACCTCACCATATTTCATCACAGAAACCCATGGGTCTTGATAATGTCATGTTCCATTAACCATTCTTTTACAGAATTAGTTGAACAGATAGCAAAATAGCATTGTGATTGCTTTTAATGGGGTCTCAATCTTTATTGCTTAAATAATCACTTTATTGTCTTCCAACTATTATAGGGAAGCTCTAGATTATGCTTACCGTCTCAGCAAAAATAAGGGGATTTTTCTGAGCATTTTAAACGCCATTAGTTACGTTAGGAGTAATAATTTATCGTGCAAACTCAACCCTCTCCCGCCTCTAGCAAAAACTCCCTTTCAGTTGGGAGCTTACAGGTTAGTGGCGAACGCACAGGCATGGACAAAGAAAGCCTGAGTCGAGCCTTTTTTGAGCATCTCTTTTATTCGGCAGGTACCGACAAAGCTGATGCGAAGTTAAGGGATTATTATGTTGCTTTATCCAATGTTGTTCGCGATCGCCTGTTGCAGCGCTGGAAAAAAACAGAAGAAACCTATATCGCAGAGGCAGCAAAAACCGTTTGTTATCTCTCCGCAGAATTTTTGATGGGTCGTTACCTAGGCAACAATATGATTAGCCTCGGTATCTACGAAACCGTCGCAGAGATGTTGGCTGATAACGGCATTAAACTTGAAGATGTCCTAGAAGAAGAAGTTGATCCCGGCCTCGGAAATGGCGGCTTAGGTCGTTTGGCAGCTTGTTTTCTGGATTCCCTTGCCTGCTTAGAAGTGCCGGCCATTGGCTATGGGATTCGCTACGAATTTGGCATTTTCCATCAATATATTCGCAACGGGTGGCAAGTAGAGGTTCCCGATAAGTGGTTGCGCAACGGTAACCCTTGGGAAATTTGTCGCCAGAACGATGCCCTAGAGATTCCCTTCGGTGGTCACACAGAGATGTACCACAGTGAAAAGGGACACCCTTGTACTGTCTGGGTGCCGAATCGCCGCGTCAAGGCGTTACCCTACGATACCCCTGTGCCCGGCTACAACAACAATACTGTCAATGTTTTGCGCCTATGGAGTGCCTCTGCTTCTGAGGATGAAGGGTTTGACTTTGAAGCCTTTAATGCTGGTGATTATGACGGGGCGGTCGCTAGCCAAATCTCTTCGGAGAATATTTCTAAGGTTCTTTACCCCAACGACAATACTCCCCAAGGTCGTCAGTTGCGCCTTGAGCAGCAGTTTTTCTTTGTGTCTGCTTCCTTGCAAGACATGATTCGCTCTCACCTAAAGAAGCAGCCGACCCTCGATAATTTTTTTGATTTCTATACGGTTCAGCTTAATGACACCCACCCGGCGATCGCCGTTGCCGAGTTGATGAGACTCTTCGTCGATGAGCACAACGTGCCATGGGAGCGCGCTTGGTTTATCACCCAGAAAACCTTGGCATACACCAACCACACCCTGATGCCAGAAGCACTAGAGCGTTGGCCCGTCGAGATGTTTGAGCACCTATTGCCCCGCCATCTAGAGATCATCTACGAAATCAATTTCCGCTTCATCGAAAACCTAAAAACCTGGTATTCCGGCGAAGGAGACCTAGAAAAACTCATTAGCGAGCTCTCGATTATTGAAGAGTTTCCCCAAAAGTCCATTCGCATGGCGAACTTAGCTTGTATCGGTAGCCATGCCATTAACGGTGTTGCCGCCCTCCATACAGAATTACTAAAGTCCGACACCCTGCAAGGCTTTGCCCGCATTTGGCCAGAGAAATTCTTTAATAAAACAAATGGTGTTACGCCTCGCCGCTGGATTCGTCAATGTAACCCCAAACTAACAGCATTAATTTCCAGCAAAATCGGGGATCAGTGGATCAAAAATCTTGAGCAAGTACAAAAGATTGAAGAATTCATCGATGATCCAGAATTTCGTAAAGAATGGGCCGCCATTAAATATGCCAATAAAGTGAAATTGGCTGAGTACATTAAACAAAAAAATGGCGTTGAAGTTGATCCCAACTCGATCTTCGACATTCAAGTGAAGCGGATCCATGAGTACAAACGTCAGTTACTCGATGTGCTGTACATCATCACCCTTTACAACCGCATCAAATCTAACCCCAGCATTGAAATGGTGCCCCGCACAATGATCTTTGGTGGTAAAGCTGCGCCCGGTTACTTCATGGCGAAATTAATCATTAAGCTGGTTAATGCCGTGGCGGAAGTCGTCAACAACGATCCCCAGTGCGGTAGTCGTCTTAAGGTGATTTTCCTAGAAAACTTTAATGTTTCCCTTGGTCAAAAGATCTACCCAGCAGCAAACCTGTCTGAGCAAATTTCAACGGCGGGCAAGGAAGCTTCCGGTACAGGCAACATGAAATTTGCGATGAACGGAGCACTCACAATCGGTACGCTGGATGGCGCAAATATCGAGATCCGAGAAGAAGTTGGTGCGGATAATTTCTTCTTATTTGGGATGACAGCCGATGAAGTCTATAGCCTTAAGGCTAGTGGCTATAATTCCATGCATTATTACCAAACCAATAGCGAACTGAAAGAGGTCATTGATCGTATTGCTCGCGGTGATTTCTCCCATGGTGATACGGAGATGTTTAAGCCGATTGTGGATTCTCTTCTTCACAGCGATCAGTATGTGTTGCTCGCTGATTTTGCGTCTTATGTTCAGTGCCAAGAGAAGGTCTCTGCGGCCTATCAGGATCAAGATAAGTGGACGAGAATGTCGATCCTCAATGCGGCGCGGGTGGGTAAATTCTCTTCTGATCGCACTATTGATGAGTATGTTCGTGAAATTTGGGATGCTAAGGCGGTTCCGGTTTCTCTTTGATGTACGCGTTATGGTCGTTATAAATTAAATCAAATCTAGTGGGGTGACCTGTTAAAACCGGCTTAACCTCTGCTAGGTAAAAGTTTCAACTTTAATATGAGTTAGATAATAAACAGTTTCCTAAAGTTTTAGGGGGCTGTTTTTATTTTTTAGGCTTGGGTTATGTTCTCCAGCTCAGATATTTTTTAGACATTGCTCATTTAATATCTTCGGTTGTTTGGAGGATAAGGCTCGACATTTAACGAGACCTTCCATAAAGAGTTGGGCTTTGATCGGTTTACTGGCAAAGTCGTCTATACCAGCCTCGCGAGCTTCTTTAATCTGTTCACCCATTGCGTTAGCACTCAGGGTAATAATGTGGGGGCGATCGCCAATTCGACATTGGTCATTTAGAAAAATTTCATACTTTTAGCTAGGCCATCAATCAGCAAGTTATCCCGATCGCCCCGACAAAATCATCATAGCCAACCAGTTAGCTCCCCAGACACAATAGCTACAGAGATACGACAAAACCTTACTTCCCGCATAGGTGGCCACAATTTAACCCTAAACCTCACTTGTGGCAATTGCGAACAAGCCCAGCCGCTCTTTTCCATAACAAAAACCAGTAACCAGACTAGCCCCCAGCCCACAACACCCAGCAAAGTCCTGTACTACGCCGTATATGTATGAAAAGGCGTATAAAACGCGTCATTATCTATTGGCGCAATCTCAACCGCAATTCCATAGCAACCTAAGATTACGACCCGATCACCCACATGTATAAAAGCACCACTGCCACGATAGTAAGGCACCGCTGGAATACGCCGCCCTTGTACCCTGACAAAATACGGGAAGTCATCTTGGTCGCAAGCTCGTACAACTCGCGCGATTTTAGACTGATATTGGCGATGGCTCATGACGAACACTCCTATGTACTTAACCTTTGGTCAATGTGCCTCGGGAAAAACAAGCACAAACTGATCGCTTGATTTTTTGTTACACACTCAGAAACGAGATAATATCCCTTTGAAAAGCACAGCAAATAACAACTTGAGCTTTCAATGGTCAAAGCATAGTCAAATTTAATCTGTGCCTAAACCATAAACAGTTGCAATCCAGAAAAAGAGCAGTTACTCTATGAACACATTTGGCTTTACAAACCAGACAAGCGTATCTTGTTGTTTCTTTGCTAAATAAATTATACAGCCCACAAAATAGACAAAACTGGCCAATAGTGCATAAAAAATAGACAATCAAAGATTTTGATGATGATTTCTTGACAATCTTGTAGCAAGTCATAACTTATGAATTTTTTTGAAACAGAAGAAGCTCCATATTGGGAGCAATTGCGTCACCAACTCATTTCCTATAAAAAAGAGCTCAGCGCTACAGATATAGAGCTCAAAGCAGGCTTATCAATTAGTCGGCAGCCCCTATCCCAATTTCTCAATAACAAAAAGCAGACATTGCCAATCGGCAGATCAAACCTTGTCTCGCTGTGGCACTATTTAACCGATGCCGAAAATATTGCCAAAAAAAGTCACTTATCCGAATTAGCACATAAAAATCGGCTAAATCTTAGACAAAGCGGCTATACTGCCTTATTAATGGCAGCAGGCTACTTGCCTGACTCTCATATCCCCCTTCCCACCACAACAGAGCAACATAGTAATCGAAAAAAAACAGAAAGGTCATGGTCAGAGATGCAAGCTTTTGATCAATGGCTAGCTGATCACCCTGATCTAGACGAAATCTCATTAGACCTTGAATCACAGCTAAAAGAAGAAGTTAATAAATTTCGTTTGTTTGGGAAAAGCTCTTTCTCTGATTATGAAATAGACAACGTTTATCAATGTCTAGCTAAAGAAGCAGAAAAATTAACGAATCCAAAACAAGAGGAATTGTTGATATCTTTAATGCTGCAAGTTGTCTCCTTTTCCTTTGAAGATATTAGCTTTTCTATTACTGACGAAATTGCAGATTTAGAACTAAATAGAGAATTTATTCGTATTAGCAAGCGTACAGAGTCTGAAATTAGAAATTCTCTACGCTCAGCATTTGACAATATCAAAGACAACAAATTAGAAATCCCACCAGTCACAAAAGCCTTGGTTCAAGTGAGAGTCAATGAATCATTGTCAAATCAAACGATTTACTTCTGTCATATTTCTGATAATACGCATTTAAAAAATGCTTTTGCTGCGATTAGTAGTGGCATGGGTTATGCGAGCAAACGTAATCTTCGGTCTAGTTCTACGACTGTGGAAACCTTAGGGGCAAATACGTCTTGCCTAGTGAAAGCTTCAAGTGTTCTGATTGATCTAGAACGCGACGAAAAACTCTACAAAAGTACCTGGATTGACAACAACACAATCAAAGGGGTTATTCAGGCAACTTTAAATTCGGCAAGGGACTGGTTAGGGGATTTACTCCAAGAAAAAATGCAAGTAGGACTTGTCAATAGTACGAAAGCTTTACTAAATTACGATAGCCCAGAAAGCTACAAAAGTTGTTGTGCTGAGGTGAATATTGTTCACACTATTATTGATAAATCGAGGAAGGCATTAGGAGGTTATCAATTTGCGGGTATCGGCGTTGTTGTCACTTTAAAAGATGTCTTAATTCGTATTCAAAAAATCAAGTTTAAATATAAAAATGCAACGTTTTATGATTTTTTCAAAAAGAGAGTTTGCTATTTTGAATGCCTAGCATACTGGATGTTAGCGAGAGCTTTTCATGTACAGGGAAATATTCAAAGGTCACATCGATATCTTGTAGATTTAGAACGGTCAAAGTCGGAGATCCAAGATAATGATTTAGTGAATATTTTGTATGAAATTGAACTAACGGTTTTTAAGTTTTTTTCAGGAGATCAAGAATTTCTAAAAAATCCTGATCAATGGTTAAAAGATCATAGTGATTGGTTACTGAGGATGCAAAAATATCTCGAACATGATCACCCAGAATATGGTCATTTTCAAGAAAGTAATAGTGTCGATATTTATGCGATCGCCGCTGAAATTTTTGGGAGGGCAGGTCGGTTGAGTATGAGATTTGACCAAGGTAGCTTTGAAGTGATGAACCATGCTATTGATAACCTTCTAAGTGCTGCTCACTGTTGTGCAAGGATTGGTCATAAAAAAAGACTATCCCATTGGCTAGTAAATGTGAGCCGAACCTATAGCAAAATCGGTGATGGCTCTAATGCGATGAAATTTATCCAGTTGGCAGAACAAATCATTCGTCTATCTATTGAACCGGATTTTGAGGATGAACTTCGTCAATCAGTGAGTGAAGAATATCGGCAATCAGTAATGGCAGAGGTTTATATCGGCTATGCGGAAAAGTCTTTTTTAATTGATCAAGATTATGATGCTGCTATTCAAAACTTCGCTAAAGCACTAAAAAGTTCAATTTATCTTGGCTTCACTCGAATTATCTCGGAAAGTCTATATGGTCTTGGCAAATCTTTGCCGGCGGTTAGTGACGCTATGTTTTTGATGTTAGAAGATGACTTTAAAGGGTTGAAGATTGCACTAGAAAGTTTAAGGGAGAAAGTGGGAAGTATTGATGATGCCAATGCTAATAATATTTATGAAAAGAGTTTGCTAAAGGATAAGCATGACATTGTTAAATTTCTGGAAAATATTGATTTTGCGATAGGAAGGGAAGCCCTATCTCAAGAATTACAAAAGCAGGCTAGTAAGATTTGGGATGATTGGCATTATTTGTCCCATAAGGACTCTGAAGAGGCTCATCCCATTGCTCAAATGATGAGAGATAATAAGTTTTTAGTCAATATTATCAGTAATGTTTAAATAGTGGGTTGATCAAGTGGGTTGATCAATAGTTTGCTGGTAGGTTCAATATTTTTCAGGAATTATTAAGATCGATGGGATAAGTCACTTTATAAATCAAGGTGAGTGAAAGGTTTTGCGTTATTCCCTGTATAGGTGGCGGCAATTTGACCGTTGCCCACAAGGTGATATTTGTAGGTGACTAATCCTTCTAAACCGACTGGGCCTCGCGGCGGTAATGTTTGGGTGCTAATGCCAACTTCTGCTCCGAAACCATAGCGAAAACCGTCTGCAAACCTTGTTGAACAGTTGTGGTAGACACCTGCTGCATTCACTTCGTTGAGAAATGTTTGGGCGGCTCTTTGGTCTTCGGTAATGATGCCGTCTGTGTGCTTCGAGCCGTAGGTATTGATATGGGCGATCGCCGCCTCTAGATTATTCACAACTTTGATGGCTAACACTAGATCACTATATTCTGTCTGCCAATCTTCTTCTGTGGCGGCCTTGACTTCGATAATACTTTGAGTCGCAGCATCGCCCCGGAGCTCAACATTTTTTGCCTGTAATGACAAGGCAATTTGGGGTAAAAAGTCTGCTGCAACTTCTGCATTAACGAGCAATGTTTCGATGGCATTACAAGCTGCTGGATAATGGGTTTTTGCATCGACAACAATGGGAATTGCCTTACTAAGATCTGCAGCTTTATCAATATAAATATGGCAAATACCATCGGCGTGACCGAGCACTGGAATATTGGTATTTTGCTGGACATATTGCACAAAAGAATTGGAGCCGCGAGGAATAATTAAATCAACATATTTATCTAGAGAAAGTAATGTTTTAATTTCTTCTCGGGTTGTTAAAAGGGTCACGGCATCGGCAGAAACTGCCGTATTTTCGAGGGCTTCTTTAATGATTTCTGTGAGTACAGTGCAGGATTGCAGGGCTTCTTTTCCCCCTTTAAGGATGACACCATTCCCTGATTTAATGGCTAAACTTGTAATTTGAATTAAAGCTTCTGGACGTGCTTCAAAAATGATGCCCAAAACTCCTAAGGGACAAGTGACTCGCTTTAGCACTAAGGCCTCATCTAATTCTCGGTGGATCTGCAAATGACCAAGGGGATCCCCTAGTTTGGCGAGATCGTGAATGCCGGCGATCGCCGCATCCAGTTTGCTTTCACCAAGTTGGAGTCGAGCGTAGAGTGCAGGGGCGATACCTGCTTTTTCTGCCGCAGCACAATCTGCTTGGTTTGCCGCTACAATGCGAGATTTATTGGTTTCGAGGGCAGCGGCGATCGCCGTTAACGCCCCATTACGCTTAGGGAGGTCTAAGACCCCCAGTTTTTGAGCGGCTGTGCGAGTTTGCTGCGCCAGAGTTAAGAGACTTTGATCCATCTTGATTATTTCCTTAAATCACCACAATTAAATTTGAAAAACAAAACCTAGACTTTGCTACGGGTTATTACATCATTTCACAATAAAAAAAGCCCATCACTGTGGGCTCGAATCGAAAACATGCTCAAGATAAAAACTTTATTTTCGTAACATCATTAGGATGCTGCTGGCCCTTCTGCTTGCTCCCGATAGGGTTCCGCCTCCGGTGTATAGTCAATGGGCAAAATCGCACAAACATTCGGATGGGGACGGGGAATAATCACCCATGTTTCTAGAACACCACCTTCCGCTTTTTCCACAGCTTCGATACCTGCGGCCATCGCTGTTTTAACCTCAGAAACATTACCTCGAATGTTGATATTAAAACGGGCACTACCAACACGAATATAACCCACAAGGGTGACGCGGCCAGCTTTTACCATTGCATCCGCCGCGGCAAGTACTCCGGGAAAGCCTTTTGTTTCGAGTGATCCAACCGCAGACTGAGAGGGCATACAGGGTCTCCTTTATTGAACGTATTAGTTAAACTTATTAATGTTTAGTTCTTTACCCAAGCACATATTATTGACTAATCTGGCAAAAATACCAAGACCTTTGTGTAAGAAAACTAACTTCGGTATTGGTTTGCGGCTTCTGTGTATTCTAGGGGCAGGATGGCGACGACATTATCGGGGGGATTGGGTACTGTGTAGTGGGTCATGACTTTCCCGCCAAAGGTTTCCTCTGCTGCCCGAAGTCCGGCTTCCATGGCTGGGCGCACTTCCGATGTGGTGCCACGGATAACCACCATAAAGTTACCCCGTTCTGCTTTGTCAAAAAATACGATGGTGACGCGGCCGGCTTTGACCATGGCATCGGCGGCGGCGAGGACGGCGGGGAACCCTAGGGTTTCAATTACGCCCACGGCTTCTTGCATTATTTTCGGACTCCTTGGTATCGAGGGGCAGTGCTATATTCTCCCATATCGACTACCGATGTTTATGAATTGCGACAAAAAAGCTTTGGTGGTTATCCCTTGGTGCTGAGATTTATAATTACGGAAGAAATTTCACGTTTATACTGATAGTGTCAAATTCTCTGTGCATAATGATGACGTTAGTTATGGATCAACTATTATTTCTGGCGATAATGTAATGATAGAACTACGCTGCTAGCCTCCTACTGACTAGCTTCTTTTTTTAGGATTTGTGTGGTTCTTTTTGTCAGGTTTTCGCATTGTTGGGTTGTTGTCTTCGTCAGGGTATGGGCATTGCACATCATCACATTACACCGTAGGGAATGAAGTTTTTTGCGCGGAGTTTGACGTTTAAGTTGGTAGGGTATTTTTCAGCCCTATCATTATTAACGGTGTCTGCGGTGGGGGCGATCGCCCTGTTGGAGAGTCGGAAATCCCTACGCAGCTCCATCTATGAGCGACTGGAAACGACGGCAAATTTACAGGAACAGACCCTCGATATTTGGTTTGAAAATCAAGAAAATCACTATGATGCCCTAAGTCAAAACCCCCAATTACGTTCGTTTATCGGGACGTTGCAGGGTAATCAGGCAACGGCAGCGGAGCTAGAGGAGGCACAACGGGGGTTATTTTTCCTATTGCAGCAGGAAATGACCACGACACCGGGGATTCAGGAATTGGCAGTGCTTGAGGAGGAAACGGGTACTGTGCTGTTTTCGACGCAACAAGAGAATGTGGGCGATCGCTACGACAACGAAAGTTTTTTTAGAGAAGGTCGTCGCCAGCCGACATTACAGTATCCTAGCCATACCGACGGCGATTTTATTTTTAGTCAACCCATTAAAGGGTCATTTCAAGAGTTTATTGGGGTTTTGGTTGTCCGTCTCAAGGCTTCTGAGCTGGCAAAGGTGATTTTACAGTTCCATAATCCTGAGGAGGCTCGCTTTAACTACATTGTGACGACGGATGGTTATCTTTTAACTGATGATTTCCCGTTACTTGTGGCTTGGCAAAATAATAGTAATGCTCAAATCCAACGGGCGATCGCCGGTAATAGTGATCAGCAGGTTTATCAAAATCTACTTGGCGAAACCGTTTTTGGTTTGTACCGTTGGCTACCTGATTATGAGTTAGCGCTGTTTGTTGAGGTAGATCAGCAAAATGCCTTACAGCCCTTAAAAATACTAGTCTGGAAAGTGATTGCCTTTGGAAGCGGCATCATTGCCCTTGCCGTCGGTGGTAGCTTTGTGATTGCGCGATTAATTACGAAACCAATCCTTGCCATTAAAGACACCGCGATTGAAGTTGCCCAGGGGAATTTACAACTCAAAGCGCCCAAGATTACAGAAGATGAAGTCGGGGTTTTAGCTGATGCCTTTAACCAAATGACGGAAGAGTTTGAGTTACTTTACGATGAGTTTAATGCCCAAGTAACCCAGTTGGAAATGGCGGAGATTTCGGCACAGCATAGTTTCCATGAGTTGCAAAAAGAAAAGCATAAAGTGGAGCAGATGATCACTCAGTTGGGTCAGGCCAATGAGGAAATTTCCAAGCTCAATGATCGTCTCAAAACGGAAAATATTGGTTTAACGGCAGAAATCCAAGAAACAAATGAACGCTTGAATCAGTTTTTGGAAGCTATTCCTGTGGGTATTTTGGTTTTTGATGGTCAGGGTACATTGGTGTATTTCAACCGTAAGGCGCAGTTACTTTTGGTTGGGGAAAAGGATGATCAGGTGGCGATCGCCCAGATTTCTGACTATGTACTCCGGTCAACGGAAACCCAGATGCTATGTCAGCCAGATATGCGTTTAGGACAGCGAGCATTGCGACGTAAGCAAAGTAGCACCTACGATAATGTCGAAATCCACCGCGATCAGCAGCAAATTCCCATTGAAGCTTGGGAAACCCCAATTTTGAATGATGCAGGTCTGGTCAGGTATGCCATCGTTGCGTTTCAGGATATTACTGAGCGGCGGCAAGCAGAACAAGAAAAGCAGCAATATACTCACCAGCTCTATCAGCTCAACCAAGCCAATGAGCGTTTTGTACCGCGACAGTTTTTGCAGCTACTTGATAAGCACAGCATTGTTGATGTTGGCCTAGGGGATAATGTCCAGAAAGAAATGACGGTTTTGTTTGCTGATATTCGGGGCTTTACGGGACTGAGTGAAAAAATGAGCCCGGAGGATAATTTCAAGTTTATTAATGCGTTTCTCTCACGCATGAACCCGGCCATTAGCAAGCATGCAGGCTTTATTGATAAATATATTGGCGATGCGATTATGGCGTTGTTTAGTCACCCAGATCATGCTGATGATTCTCTCCGGGCGGCGATCGCCATGTTGCGCACCCTTGAGGAATATAACAAAACACGCCAGCGTCCTGATCGACGGCCGATTCGCATTGGCTTAGGGTTAAATTCTGGTTTAATGCGTTGCGGGACAGTCGGTGGCGATCAACATATGGAAAGTACTGTGATTAGTGATGCAGTCAATTTAGCGTCACGTTTAGAGCGCCTCACAAAAATTTATCGTACGCCCCTACTGATTTCCCATAACACTTTCTTGCGCCTCCAAAATCATGACAGCTATTATATTCGCCTCATTGATAATGTCACCGTTACAGGAAAATCAGTGGCGGTCAGTGTGTATGAAGTTTTTGATGCTGAACCAGCAGACATTGCGAATACCAAAAAAGCAAATCGTGTCACCTTTGAGCAGGCTTTTGTGTTGTATCGTCTCAAGCAGTTTATGAAGGCAAAAAAGCTGTTTCAACAATGTTTAAATAGCTGTCCTCAGGATTATGTCAGTCAGCTATATGTTGAGCGTTGTCAACAGAATATGATGAACAAATTAACGAAAAAGAACATTTCAACGGAGCCATATTTAGATGGCGGCAAATTTTAATAATGTATTGATGCGCCGGTTGGTTACTGGGCAAGTCACTTTAAATGTAGAGCAGGAAAATCAACTTTTAGGCTATCCCGAAATTTCTGAGATGGAACGACAGGCGAGGCGGCAAGAGCTGGAAAGTTTTGGTATTGAGAAAATGTTATCGATGGGGAAACAGTCCCTGAGGGGATTGCAAATATTGGGGTTAGGTTATGTTGGCTTGGTGGTTTTAGTGATCAAGGATCAACAATTATTTGCCCTAAAGATTCGGCGGACTAATGGTAAAAATGCGAGTTTGCTATCTGAGGCTGAGGTGCTGCGACAGGTCAATCAATGGGGCATTGCGCCTAGGGTTTATCAAGGAAGTCAGAATTTTATTTTAATGGATTTTATTGATGGGCAAAGTTTTCTGGATTGGTTACAAAAAGCGATCGCCAACAAAGAACATCATTCTATTTATCAAGTTCTAGATAACTTAATTGAGCAAGCTTTTCGGCTTGATCAAATGGGTTTAGATCGCGATGATATGAGATGTATCACCAAGGATGTGATCGTAACGCCTAAACATCACCCTGTTTTACTGGATTTTAGTGGTGCGAGTGGCGATCGCCGGCCGCAAAATGTGACAGCTTTGGTGCAGGGATTGTTTTGGGGGAGTGTTGTGGCTCGATATTTACAGCCGTTATTTCCCCATTGCAATCGAGGGCGTTTAGTGCCGCTGTTGCGTCATTATAAGATTCAACAAAATCGTGCTAATTTTGACGCGCTAAAACAGGCGATCGCCCTACCAGATTTATCGTGATAAATTTAAATTTTTGAGCGGAATCTAGCGGGCAACCAACGGCGCAGAAGTTCGGGCGTAATGAGACCTTGGGGATAGAAAATTGTGCCGAGGACAAGTAATAAACCGAAAAAAATGAGCCGAGCGTCTCCTAAACCCCGCAAAATTTCCGGTAGGGCTGTAAGGATAATGCCGCCTAAAATGGGCCCGAGAAAACTGCGGGAGCCACCGATCAGCACAAAAGCAAGATAGGTAATACTGGCATCGAACGTTCCTTGGCGAGCATTCCATGTATTGAGAAAATGGGCGGCGATCGCCCCGACAACCCCCGCCAAAATTGCCCCTAAAACAAAAGACAGAACCTTGTAATAGGTGGGATTAATCCCCATGGCATTCGCGGCCAACTCATCTTCGCGAATTGCATTAAAAGCACGTCCAACCTTAGTATTTTCCAGTCGCCACACCAAAATTCCCACAAGAACCAGTAACGGCAAAACGACCCAAAGATACCCCAGCGGGCTACCAAAGGGTTGGGGAATAGCAAAAATACCCACCGCGCCGCCAGTAATTTCTAAATTGAGAGATAAGACCCGCAAAATTTCAACAAAGGCAATGGTGGCGATCGCCAAATAAATGCCCCGCAACCGCAACACCGGAATACCAAGAACTACTGCTAACAGACCTGAGGCGACACCCGCAATCACCATTTCTACAAAGAGCCATGGTAACGGAAACCATATCCCCTCAAAAGAAATAACCGTCGTTGAAAGCACAGCCGCAATGTAACCACCCAAGGCATAAAATCCCGGCGTAGCCAGCGATAGTTGCCCCGTCATCAACGGCAAATAGACCGACATCCCCAGCATTGCCCCCAGCAACATCGAAACAATCAAATAGCCATAAGTACTCAAAAATGCCGCCATTGCGCTCCTCAACTAATCACTGTTCACTGTTCACTGTTCACTGTTCACTGATACCTGAATGTCTGCATTAAACTTTCTGAATGGTCTTTTTCCCAAGTAAACCCTGAGGACGGATGAGCAGCATCCCAAATAGCAAAGCAAAGGCGATCGCCTCCTTATATCCCGAAAAATCTCCCGGAATAAACGCTTCAGCCAAACCAATGAGTAGCCCGCCCAGCACAGCGCCCGGAATATTACCCAAGCCACCGAGAACAATGACCCCAAGCCCTTTCAAACCATAGGTAATGCCGAAATAAGGCCCCGCAATACTGACACTAGAGCCAACTAAAGTTCCCGCTAAACCCGCTAAACAGCCACTGACGAAAAAAGTAAGCTGAATCACCCGTTCGGTATTAATTCCCAATAAGCTAGCAGTCACACCATCCTCAGCTACCGCCTGCACCGCTTTACCCATTTTTGTTTGGGTCATACCATAGGTGAGTATCGCCACGGCGATCGCCGAAACCCCAAAAATAATCACCTGCACTGTGCGGATCAAAATGGGATTTTCAGTCGAACCAAAATTAATAGATGCAGGAATGTTGCCATAAATATCAGCCGGAAACGTATAAATTTCAGCACCAACTAAAACTTGAATACCATTGACGATAACAACCGCGACACCGAGACTAGACACAAGACAGAGTAAAGAATCAGCCCCCCGCTGGCGCAGCGGTCGAAAAGCAAGCCACTCCAAACAAACCGAGGTCAACCCGGCAATCAAACAGCCACAAATTAAAGCGAACCAAAAGGGCAGCGCAAAAGGTAGCTGAGCATTAGCCAAAACGCCATTGAACCCAAATTTCCCCCCGGCGAATAAATACGTAAAATAAGCACCAAGGGTGAAAATCGCGCCATGGGCAAAATTAATGATGCCCAAGATGGAAAAAACTAAGGTATAACCAAGGGCAAAGATGGCATAGACACTGCCAATCGATAACCCGTTGAGGAGTTGTTGTGAAAACAGGGTAAAGTCCATTACGGAAGTGGCCAGTTTTTTTAGCCCCTATAGTAATACCATTTATCCCTACAGACTTTTTTTATGAACTTAAATCCTACTGTGTCGGCGATCGCCTGCTGCTAAAACTATGTTTTGGATTGCACTACTAATTGGGTTAAGTTCCGCTTGTGTCATTTGTTGTGCCTGGCAGCTACGTCAACAACAACAAGTGAAACGAATGCTGTATTCCTATAGCGACCGTCCCGCCGAAGCGACCTCCTTTGCCCCTTTATCTTCGGTGCGGCGTGAACTAAAAAACCTTTATCTCGAAAAGCAAGATCTGCAAAAAGAAATTGACCAATGCTACAAAATCTTTAATACCTTTCCCTGCGGTTATTTACACATTGATAGCGACAATCAACTCCTGTGGTGCAATGAAAAAGCCCGTGAGCTGCTCCACCTCAACCGTTGGCAGCCCGGAGAAGTACGATTATTACTAGAGTTGGTGAGATCCTATGAGCTAGATCGACTGATCGAACAAACACGCGCCAATCAATTGTCCCAAACACGCTCTTGGGAATTTCATCCCAGCCATGATGCCCAAACCCGCGCCGATAGCCAAGGGAATTCTGTACATCTACGGGGATCCACCTTACCGATGGGATCCGGCGATGTGGGTGTGTTTCTAGAAGATGAAGAATCCTTATACATCGTTAAACAGGCCCAGGAAAAATTATTATCCGACCTGACCCACGAGCTGCGCACACCACTCACGGCGATGCGCCTAATTACAGAGACCTTATCCCCTCGGTTGCAGGGACAAGAACAAAAATGGTCACAACAATTACTAGGAGAAATCAACCGCCTTTACTATTTGGTGCAAGATTGGCTCGAGCTCAGCCGCTTAGCGACCCACCCCCACCAAGTCCTGAGCCAACAAACCTTTGATTTGGTTTTACTTATCCATGAGGTGTGGGAAAAATTAGTGCCGATCGCCGCCCAAAAGCAAATCACCCTTCATTATGTCGGCGATGATAGTCTCACAGTGGAAGGCGATCGCGATCGCCTAACGCAGGTTTTTCTAAATCTGTTTGACAATGCGATCAAATACAATCCCCTTGGGCATCCTATCCATGTCAAAGTGCAGCACAACGACAGGATAAACATTGCAACCATCGAAGTCATTGATCAAGGGACAGGTTTCATCGCTGAAGATTTGCCCTATGTATTTGAACGTTTATATCGGGGCGACCAAGCGCGAGTCAGACAGCCAAAGTTGTCCAACTTCAGTAAAGGTAGTGGTTTAGGACTGGCGATCGTCCAACAAATTGTGGCATCACACCATGGTGAAATTATGGCGCGCAATCATCCAGAGCTTGGGGGCGCATGGTTGCAAATCAAATTACCCATGATTTGGCCTAAGGGTGATCTTGATACTTGATCTTTTCCCATACGTAACTTGCGACATAGACACAAAGTAAAAAATAAATTTGAACTGCCATGCTGTCCTCCCCACTTTTTTCAAGTTTGCCAGTGATGTTGATGTCCTGTTTAGACACCTCACAAATCGAAAAAGTTGCCACTTTAAGATGATTTACTTCAATCTTTCTATTCCAGGCAAATAGACTGTTTTCAGTCTTTTTTTTAGGTGATATCGATCACAATCTTGGTGGAACAATCAGATCGGGGCAGGTTTGGTTTGGTTAAATAAACTTTGGCGGATCTAATTTTTTTGATTGCCAACAATTTGGTGGCGATCGCCGCTGCTAAACCTTCAACTAAATCAACACGATGATGTTTAACCGTCCCTGCACCACATCAATCCCTTGATGCTAATCTACTGAATCTTCGAGGTCGCTACTGAATCCCAGTTGCGCGGGATCTACTCCTAACTCCAAATCAACCCCAAACCACTGCCCAAAGCACTTTTTCTACTTCCAGAAAAATATCGATATAGCCATACCCGTGCAGATTGCAAACGAAAATAATATCCACTAGAGTTTTTGGCTTAAAATCAACCATATTTTCACTGAGCTTCATCTAGCTTAACACTAAAAGCCTTGATAGCCAAGGGTTAGAGGCTTCTACTGGGGGGATGTGGTGGCGATCGCCAACTTAAGATCAGGAATTTCCCGTAGCGCATCCATTACGGCCACAACTCTCCCATGACTCACCTCAGTATCCGCTTGAATGATTAGCTGGGTCTGGGTTTCACCCAATTCTGCCGTCACTAAAGACACAAGCTCTTCTAACGCAACATCCCGTTGCTGGAAGCGGATTTGTCCTTGGGCATTGATACCAACTTTCAAAGATTTTTGTGACTGACTGGCAGCGCGCAAGGCCTCAGGGAGATCAATATCCAGCCCTTCCGAGGGAATGAGAAACAAAGTCGACAGAATAAAAAATGCCAAAATCGAAAAAATCACATCGATCATCGGCACAAGATTAATACTAAGGGGGCGATCGCCATCTTCCGGTAACTGCATATTTCTGACTGAGCACTTCCTGATGCTGATTTATTGTTCTACTTTAAATCCTTAATGACCCCATCCACCGCCATTTTGCCACCTACAACCCCAGCCCGATCATGACTCTTTTTGCCTAAAACCCAAGTAAATTTATGTGAGGTAATCCCCACTTAGCCCAGCCATTTTGTATGATTAGATACAGAAATAATATTATTTCCATTACGAGGAAAAAAGCTTAACCATGTCGCAAACTACATCTAAAGCAGATTTTCGTTTTTGCTCAGACACCGTTGAGCATCCTTTCGACACAACATTCATTCCGGCTCAACCCAATAGTGACTGGGTAAAACTCACCGATACAGAAGAAGAATATGCCCTGCTCCTATGCCCTTACTCCGATACAGAATGGCTCGTGTGGTTGCCTTCCCATGGAGAGGCAGTTTTGCACCGTGACCAAATGTGCCGTGCAGCATAAATTCTTGGGATTTAAGCAACAAAAAAAATAATCAGCAAATAGAGGAGAAACCGGTTTTAATCGGCATCTCCTTTTTCGTGTCTGTTCATTGACATGTCACAAAAAAATACCTGTTGTCTAGAATTCATTTCCCTGTACAATTGCTGCGAACATGAACGGGACAAATCCCGTTGTTAGCCTTTCAGCGATGACAAGGATTTATGAGTAACACAGCACAAGTTTCAGTCGGTATTGTCGGTGCATCAGGTTATGGTGGCGTTCAGTTAGTGCGCCTACTGCACGATCACCCTAGTGTCGAGTTGGTTTATCTCGGCGGCAATAGCAGTGCTGGGAAGCCCTATGCTGAGCTATATCCCCACGTTGGTCATCGCATCAATATGACCATTGAACCCATCGACCTTAATGTCATTGCTGAGCGCTGTGAGGTGGTGTTCCTCGGTTTACCGAATGGTCTTGCTTGTAAGTTTGCGCCGGAACTGGTGGCAAAGGGCTGCAAGGTTTTGGATTTGTCGGCGGACTATCGTTTTGAAAATTTAGAAACTTATAAGACTTGGTATAAGACAGAACGCACGGATCAAGATACTAATGCGATCGCCGTCTACGGTTTACCTGAGCTGTATCGCGAAGAAATTGCCCAAGCACAGTTAATTGGCTGTCCCGGCTGCTATGTAACAGCTAGTTTATTGGCTCTATCGCCTTTATTTAAGCAAGGTCTCATTCAACCAGAAACCGCCATCATTGACGCAAAATCTGGCACATCCGGCGGTGGTAGACAGGGCAAAATCAATTTACTTTTAGCAGAGGCTGACGCTTCCCTCGGAGCCTATGGTGTCGCTTCCCACAGACACACCCCAGAAATTGAACAGACCTGCAGCAAACTCGCCAGCCAAGATATTCGCGTTCAGTTTACGCCCCATCTGATCCCGATGCCCCGTGGCATCCTCGCCACTGTCTATGCAACGCTGCGCGATCCGGGTCTAGTACGGGACGATTTGCTCACCATTTATAATGCGTTTTACCGCGCTTCCCCCTGCGTTGAAATTTTGCCCAACGGCGTTTATCCCCAAACAAAATGGGCCTGTGGCACAAATCTTTGTTACCTCGGCGTTGAAGTTGACCACCGTACTGGTCGCGTGATTGTCATGTCGGCGATCGATAATTTGCTTAAGGGTCAGTCTGGTCAAGCTGTTCAGTGCATGAACATTATGATGGGCTGGGAAGAAACCCTCGGTTTACCCCAACTAGCCTTTTATCCCTAAATAACGTGAGTTTTGCTTAAGCATGCTCGGAAGTACGACGCGGTGAATGGGAGAGCGAGAGATCGGGAGATATTTCTATGCAAACAATCCTACTAGCTTTCAAAAAATGCAAATTTTCGTTGCTTCCCCGTGTCTTTCCCTCTCCGTGTCTCCTTTTCTCTAAAGAATTTTGGCTACATTCTTATCCATAACTGACGTTAAATATAGTCAAAGCCATCAAAGTTAAGACATCAGATAAACCTTAAACCCCTACCAATCTGGCCGACCACGACTATATCAATCCAACCAATTTGTTTATCAGGGTAGTTTGCGTACTGCCCTTTTTTGATACCTAACCTGAGTTCGGTTTAAGCATGGTCTGGAATGACGACGCGGCGAAAGGGAGAGCGAGGGATGGGGCGGTTTTTTATTCAAACAATTCTAATGCGGGTGTCCGTTGATGTCCCGTATCTCCCCCTCTCCGTGTCTCTCTATCCCAATGTCCCCGTGTTTTCAAGGTATTCGGATAACTCCTTAACCCGAACTGACGTTACCTAGCAACAATGCCAGTGTCTTCTTTGAGAACTTTGGGCACGCTGGATTTCTGGTTACTTATCTTCTTTAACATTGGTAAACCACACATCTGCTTCTGCATTACGACGGCGGAGCAAACCAGCTTCGACATTTGAGCCGGGATTGCGATAGAGCACCAAGGCTTTACGCATGTATCCCCAATCTTTGTTTTTTAGGGTGCGGGTAATGGTTTCAAAGTTGGTTGCGCCGTAGAAACGAGCACCAAGGTTGTAGGCAAAGGACAGGAGTGCACCTTTTTGATAATCGTCCATCTCGTTGAAGTGGGGGATTTTTTCGAGGTGCGGCATAAAGGATTTTTTGCAGTTATTGATAAGTTCTTTCTCGGCTTGTTCTTTGGTGATAGTGTCACCTTTTTTGACCTTTACACCGCTTTCATAAAATGTGGAGCCGTAGCCGATTGTCCATGGGTCGCCGCCTGTGAGGGGGTCGGGATAGGCATGGAGCTCGATGCCTTCAAATTTTTTGATTAAATCCATACCGCAGACCGGGACACTGTCAATGTTGCTGCTGCTAGTTGCACTGCCTAGGTCTACTGGCTCTGTGACTGCTGCTGCTCCGGGAAAGCCATCCCAGTGGAGCTTGTATACATACCAAGTGCCAGAACCGTAAGCAAGCTCGACTTTGATATGGTCGGCTGCTTCTTCGGTGAATTTTTCGACTTGCCATTCTGTGCCTTTTTTGTTCAGTTTTTTATAGGCATCGGACAATGCGGAAGAGGGTTTAATTTCTCGTTTTAAGTAGGTGTCTTGGGTCGCGCGAATGGTAATCATGTTTGGTTCTGGTGTAGGAGGGTTTGAGTTGGGAAAGCCGCCCCAGTGAGGTCGATAAACAAACCATGTGCCGGAACCATAGGCCAGTTCTATTTGGATATGGTCGTTGGCTGCTGTGGTGAATTTTTCGACTTGCCATTCCGTGCCTTTCTTGGACAGTTTTTTGTAGGCGGTGGGGAGTGCTGAGGATGATGTGACTTCTCTTTTGAGATAGGTATCTTGGGTTGCTTGGATGGTGAGTAAATCTGGGCTGGGTGATGGTGCTGCGACTGTTGGGAAACCTGACCAATGGGGGCGGTAGGCATACCATGTGCCTGCACCATAGGCTAGCTCGATTTTGAGGTGATCATCTGCTGCGGTGCTATGGCTATCGACGTTCCATTCTGTGCCTTTTCTGGAGAATCTTTTGTAGGCATCTGACAGTTGGGATGCGGAGATGGGTTCTCGTTTGAGGAAGGTGTTTGCAGTGGCGCGGATAGTAAACATCGCTGTCTGTCTATGCCTTTAGAAGGGTACTGTTTTTCCCTAGGGTAAGGTTATTTTTCTGTTGTGAATTGGGTTGAGATACGTTTCTCAATGAAGATGTGATGAGTGTTGGTGAGTGGCCGATCGCCGCCTTGATTTTTGCGTAGGATGAGGAAGTTTGAGTTTGAGCAAAAAATGAAACTGGTCATTTTGACTGGTTTGGCGATCGCCCCACCACAGGAAACCAACAAAATCTTGCGAGGAAATTTCGAGTTGGAACCCGTTGGAGTTTGCTTGTCTGTTGCCACATTAACCATAGAAAAATTTCGAGAAACTGTACGTTAAATTACGTTAAATGAAAGATAAAAATACAGTGCTTTTGAGGAGCCAACCTATTCATCTCCATCGAACAGATAAACATGAAGAGAACAATCCTCTCCCAACACTGCCGGAATTTCGATGTGAATGGTGTGCCACAGCTTGATCTCGTAAATTTTCTTCCCCATGGCTCGCCAGTTCGAGATAACATTGCGCCGTTCCAGCATCTGCCTCTGTGGGTAAAGTCGCTTCAATTTCTTTGGGATATGTGACGGCAATCAGACTTTATTTGGTCTTATGTTGGTCAATCCATCGTTTCTGGTTTTGGATGCGACCCTGTAGTGATGTCATCTGTTTGGTCAGCTGTAGTCGCTTTTTCTCAAAGTCTTTAATCTCCTGCTGCTGCTTTTCCAATCGAGCTTCTAACCGCTCCACATAAATTATGTGGTATTGCCCAAGGTAGGCAGTTGGCAGCCAGACTAATAGCCAAGCTAAAATTACCCTCTCATCAGATAATTCCGCGGCATAGGCAAACCCCCCAGCGACCGAAGCGAAAAAGTAAGCAGCATGGGCAATCAGATAATTTGCCAGAACATCACGCCAATCTTTAAGGAATAGTTTGTAAATTCCCACTTCGGCAGCTAGAGCGATGGGCATTAGCAGAAATATTGTTTCCATCGCCTGCTCGGATTGTGGCTCCCGATCTAACAGTATGAGGAAAATAACAATAAATCCAATGGAGGCAACCGAGGCGATCGCCAATAACTTTAAGGTCTTGCTGAGCGGCTTCATGAGGTAAAACAAAATTTCTCTTATTTTCCTATGAGACTACGCAAAATTCCTTTTAATCAACGATAGCCAATAGCAAAATCGTTATCCTTTAAAGCTGATCAAGTTTCTGGACTTTCTTCGAGAATTCCAATAGTTGGCTGCCACGATTCATCGCCTCTGGCTTTAGTTTTAGTTCGTCGTTGTAGCTCTTCAAGGTCTGTTTCCATTGCTGCGGCGATCGCCTTATATAGTAAGGCCGAACCTTTTGCTGTTTTTGCCAATCTTCTACTAATCTACTTGCTTTTCTGCGACTAAATCCACAACTGTTGCAAGAAAGCTAGTGATTGCAATTCAGAAAAAATTGAACTGAAAATCAAGTACGAGACTCCCACAGAAACCCGCAATTCATTTACCTAAAAAAAGGTGGCACCCAGATTCGAACTGGGGGATGGAGGTTTTGCAGACCTCTGCCTTACCACTTGGCTATGCCACCACGTCAACGATTCGCTATTATAGCAAAGCTTTTGTTCCACTACCAAGATATTTTTCGACATGGAAGTTATCCCCGCGATCGATCTCCTCGGCGGCCAATGTGTCCGACTTTACCAAGGCGATTATGACCAAGCTCAGGTTTTCAATGACAATCCTGCTCAAATGGCAAAAACATGGGCAGCTCAAGGGGCAACTCGCCTCCATGTGGTTGATCTCGATGGTGCAAAACAGGGTTCTTCTATGAATCTTGATGCCATTAAAAGTATTGTCGAAGCCCTTGATATTCCGGTGCAAGTGGGCGGTGGTCTGCGGAATGTGGCCAGTGTTGAGCGGTTATTTGAGGTCGGAGTAGAACGCGCGATTATTGGTACGGCCGCGGTAGAGAATCCTGAGCTGGTAACGGAACTCTGTGGGAAATATCCGGGACGGATTGCGGTGGGTATCGATGCGCGTAATGGCAAGGTAGCGACGAAGGGCTGGCTTGAGACATCGGAGGTGATGGCGACGGATCTGGCTCAGCGTATGGCAACTCAAGGGGTGGCGGCGATTATTTATACGGATATTCATCGGGATGGCACTATGGCTGGCCCGAATATTGACTCTCTCCGGGAGTTGGCTGCAACTATTGATATTCCGGTGATTGCGTCGGGGGGGGTTAGCTCCCAAGCAGATCTGGTTAATTTGGTGGCTCTTGAGGGTCTTGGTGTCACTGGTGCTATTGTCGGACGGGCAATTTATACGGGTGATGTGAATCTAACGGCAGCGATTAAGGCGGTGGGTTCTGGACGACTCCAAGATATTTTGCCTAATGATGGTACGGCGATCGCCTAATAAAAGCCCGTTGGGGTTGAGAAAACTCAGGGAAAAGACGCAGGGAGCTAGGGACAGGGGGACACGAAGATATTTACCCCGAAGTTTTTAGGTGAGAAATCACTACGCGTTTGTCTCCAATCTCTCAATCGCTGCGTCTCCCGCTCACCGTGTCAGTGAGCTTTACGCTTGCGGTGCAGGCATGTCGTAGTGAATTCCGGCCTTTCTCCAGAGGCTAATGGCATAGCGGAGGCGATCGCAGGGGGCGATTAAACTCATGCGCACATAGCCTTCTCCACCTTTGCCAAAGGCATTGCCGGGAGTCACAACCACGCCTGTAGTGCGTAGGACATAGAGAGCAAAATCCGTGGAATTCATGCTGGGGGGAACCGGAACCCAAAGGTACATCGTGGCGTTCGAAGGTTTGACTTTCCAGCCAATTTCACCGAGAGCATCTATGAGACAATCTCGGCGATCGCGGTAACGTTCCTGTACCCCGTGGATATAACTGTCCGGTAGTCCGAGGGCAGCCTCCGCCGCCTTTTGAATCGCAGAAAAAATACCATAATCAAGGTTCGTTTTTAGCGTTCGTAAACCTTGAATAATGTCGGAATTTCCAACAACAAAACCGACGCGCCAACCTGCCATATTGTAGGTTTTCGAGAGAGTGTGGAACTCAACGCCAATTTCGTCACCACCGGGAATTTCGAGCAAACTTGTCGGCTTAAACCCATCAAAGGATAGCTCCGCATAGCAAAGATCATGGACGAGCATCACCTTATATTTATGCGCCCATTCGACAACCTCTTCAAAAAATTCGCGGGGGGCAGAGGCAGTGGTGGGATTGCTGGGATAGTTAAAATAAAGAATCTTGGCGCGGTGGGCAACCTCTTCCGGAATCGAGCTGAGGTCAATTAGCCAATCCTGTTCTGGCTTGAGAATAATTTCATACACATCTGCCCCCGCAATTAACGGGCCACGGAAATGAGCCGGATAGGACGGACTCGGCACTAAAACCGTATCCCCCGGATTCACATAGGCGAGGGCAAGGTGAGCTAAGCCCTCCTTTGAACCCAAGAGAGGCAAAGCTTCACTGTCCGGATTTAGTTCCACATCGTAGCGACGCTTGTACCAAGTGGTGATGGCATTACGAAAGCTCGCAGTCCCCTCAAAGGGCGGATAACCATGGAAACGCGCGGTCTCAAAGGCGGCGATCGCCGCATCTATGGCCTCCTTTGGTGCAAACCCATCGGGATTGCCCATGCCGAGATCAATCAAATCCAATCCCTGTTCCTTCGCTCTCGCCTTCAGCTCATCCAAACGGGCAAACACATAGGGAGGTAAAGCACTGAGACGGTCAGCTCGCGTAATCCAATCTACACTCATCGATGCCGGAAAATTTAGTAAAGGTATAGCCTATCATCATCGCACCGATGAGCCCCTTGTAACCCTACTCTATAGAAATTCCGCCGAATCACTTACTATAAACCTGCCCACCGTCACCCCCCTTTCCTTTGAACAGCGATCGCTCTAGCTATCTAAAGCTACTTCCGTACCTGCGCCCCCAGATGAAAACGATTAGTCAAGCACTCGCTTGTACTGTCGCTTTTACAGTGTTTTGGCCAATTTTGGCGTACCTCGCAGGACAAATCGCCGAAGACATTGGCGCGGGGAATGTCCAGGGCATTATTAACCTTGCCGGCAAAGCCGCTATTATCTTTCTCATTCGCGGTTTAGTACAGTACGGACAAGACACCCTAATGGTCGCCGCCGCCCTCAAAATCGCTTTACAGTTACGGGTAAAAGTTTATGCCCATCTCCACAGACTGAGCTTGCACTACTTTGAAACAGCAAAAACCGGGGATTTATCCTATCGCCTCACAGAGGATATTGACCGCGTCGGTGAAGTGGTTAATAAAATTTTTCACCAGTTTCTCCCCAGCATTTTGCAGCTCATTGTTGTGTTGGGCTATATGTTCTGGGTGAATTGGCAACTCACCTGCGCGGCTCTTGTCATTGGCCCGTTGATGGCCGTACTCATCGGTGCCTTTGGCGAAAAACTCCTTGAATTTTCCCGCCGTAGCCAAAACCGCACCTCAAATCTCTCTGCTCTTTTAACAGAAGTTTTTAGCGGCATTCGTTTAGTACAAGCCTTTGCCGCCGAGGATTATGAATTACATCGCTTTGAACTAGAAGCAGAACAAAATCGCAAAGCCAAATATAAAGCCGCAAAAATTAAAGCTTTGCAATTTGTGGTGGTGGGTTTCCTGGAAGCGATGAGTGTCATTTTTCTCTTTTTCCTAGGAGGGTGGCAGATTTCCCAGCAAAATTTAACGGCGGCGGATTTTGTCGCCTATGTCGCGGCTGTCGCGTTATTGATTGATCCAATTCAAATTACAACGAGCAATTTTAATGAATTTAAAGAGGGGGAAGCGTCTGTTGATCGGATTTTTGAGCTGATGGCAGTGCAACCAACGGTCATCGAAAAGCCTGACGCGGCAGAATTACCCCATGTGACGGGTAAGGTGGAATATCGCCATGTGACCTTTGCCTATGAATCTAACAAGCCTGTTTTGCAGGGTATTGATCTACTGGTCAAACCGGGAGAAATGATCGCCTTAGTTGGTGCTTCTGGTGCGGGAAAAACGACCTTTGTGAATCTGCTACCACGTTTTTACAGTCCCCAAGGTGGTCAAATTTTTATTGATGGCATTGATACGTCATCGGTCACGCTAAAAAGTTTGCGCCAACAAATCGGCATTGTGCCCCAAGAAACGGTTTTATTTTCGGGGACGATCGCCCAAAATATTGCCTTTGGCCAGACTGATATTGATATGGACCAGGTTAAAGCGGCAGCAAAAATCGCCAATGCGCACCAATTTATTTCGGAATTTCCCCAGGGTTATCACACCTATGTGGGTGAACGGGGCGTTAATCTTTCTGGTGGTCAGCGGCAACGGGTGGCGATCGCCCGGGCGGTATTACTCGACCCGAAAATTTTAATTCTCGACGAAGCGACCTCTGCCCTCGATGCGGAATCTGAAGCCTTAGTTCAGGAAGCATTAGAACGCATTATGCAAGACCGTACTGTATTTGTGATTGCCCATCGCCTCGCCACCATCAGAAGCAGCGATCGCATTCTTGTTTTAGAAAATGGTCAAATCGTTGAGTCAGGCAACCACGATGAACTCCTCGCCCAAAGTGGTCGTTATGCCCAATTTCATGCTCAGCAATTTTCGTAAGCGAAAAGACTTGAAATTCTCCTTTATAATTCAATCATGGTAGTTACTGATGATTCGCCACTGATTGAAATGAGTCTCGTTGGGGGAGGGATTGCTCCCGGACAAATACGAGGCAAAGAGCTTGGCATCTTATTTTCTTCCACTGAAGATATGATTGCTTCTTACACACACGATAAATACTCAGTCAGCATTAGCGAAATAATCATAGGACCCAAAAGATTTGGCGATGATGGATACACAATTGAGTATCAACCAAGTATTCCGGAACTGACTATTCCCGCTTTTGAAGAACTATCTAATCGTATACAAACTGGTGACATAGACGGTCTACCACATCGAACAGTCGAAAATATTATTCACATACGAGATTTATCAAAAAAAAGAAAATTTGATGCTCGTTTTTTTACGCTGAACGGAACTCGCAAATACCAAACATCAATTAACGAAGATTTCAAGATTCCCGAACCTTTTATGTTAGAAGGTGAAACAACTTTATACGGGAAAATCTTGCGTGTCGGGGGAGACGAACGTAACCCGAAGATTCGAGTTCGACTGATATCTGGTGATTTTATCAACTGTACCTGTTCAGGACTATCGATAATTCGCCAGGCTGGGAGACGTTTGTATGATGTCGTCGGTTTAAAGGGTATTGCTAATTGGGATGTTGAAAGCATGACGGTAAAGCACTTTCATGTTCAAGATTTTACAGACTACGAAGATCACCCCATTGACGAAGCTTTTGAGCAACTACGAGGAAGTATTGGAAAGGCCTTTTCTCATATAGAAAATCCCATTGAATACTTCGCTGAACTAAGACATGGGACAGATTAATGGATGTAGTCTGCTTAGATACAAATATTGTGATTTGGGGCATACAACAAAGATCGCATCCAGATCGAAAAAATAAGATTCCTCAAGCAATGCAGTTAATCGCCAACTTACAAGCAGCAAAAAATAATGTAATTGTTCCATCTTGTGTTTTTGCTGAGTTACTGATGGGTTGCAATCCAAAACTCAAACGTCAAGTTTCTTCAGAGTTATCAAAGTTTTCTAAGATTGTTCCATTTGACATCGCTGCCTCTTACATCTTTGGAGAATTGGCTACGGAAAAATGGGGGTTCCGTAAAGAGATGGGTCTACAAAGAGAAAAGATGAAGTTTGACATGATGATTGTTGCTACAGCTGTCGCCCAAAAAGCAGGCATCATCTACGCAGGAGACGGCGACATTGAAAAGATAGTACAAGGTTCTGAGGTCGCTAAAAGTTTGCAAGTCAGAGATATGCCTCCTTATCAACCAGGCTTATTCGACGGTTTGCATAGCTAAAGTAGCCGATAAACTGTGTCAAAGAGTAGCGATTTTGTAGATCTCAGCCTTAAAACTTAGCTCTGCAATGAATGCTTTTGCCGAAAGGAAATGTCGCCTCCAATTTCATGCTCAGTAATTTTTGTAAAAAGCCTTCTCAGACTACTTTACAGTTCCAGTCCAACATGTAACAGATTATTACGAGAGGCAAGATTAGAGGCGATCGCCCGACAAATATGAAAGAAAAATGAGACAATAATCACAATGTTTTTTCATATTGTGTTGTTTCGTCATGGTTTTCGTACCGCATTTTCGCCAAAAAATCGCCCTGTCTAGCGTACTCTTGGGTTTATGGTTAGTGGGTTGTAGCCCAGAAACAGCCGAGGTCTCCACATCCGCTGAACAATCGGAAATCAGCACAACAGCGACAGAGCAAGACGACCGAAAAAAAGTTTTAACGACCTTTAGTGTCCTTGCGGATATTGCCAAAAATGTGGCGGGCGATCGCCTGATTGTGGAGTCCATCACAAAGATTGGGTCAGAAATTCACGGCTATGAACCGACACCCAGCGATCTAGTGCGGGCGCAGGATGCCGACTTGATTTTGTATAACGGCATGAACCTTGAGCGGTGGTTTGAGCAATTTCTCGGCAACCTTGAGGATGTGCCCTCAGTCCTGCTCACCGAAGGCATTGAACCGATTCCCATTGGCTCTGGCCCCTACACCGATAAGCCGAATCCCCACGCTTGGATGTCACCGAAAAATGCCTTGATCTATGTCGAAAATATTCGTCAAGCGTTCACAGAACTTGACCCGGAGAATGCTGATTATTATGCCGCGAATGCTGAAGCCTACAGTGCAGAAATTCAGGCGATCGCCGACCAACTGGAAACAGACTTAAGCCTTGTGCCAGCAGAGCAGCGTTACCTCGTTAGTTGCGAAGGGGCATTTTCCTACCTCGCGCGAGATTACGGCCTAGAGGAAATTTACATTTGGCCGATTAATGCCGAACAACAATTTACGCCCAAGCAGGTGCAAACGGTCATTGAAGCAGTAAAAGAAAATAATGTGCCGACAATTTTCTGTGAAAGCACCGTGAGCGATGAAGGACAAAAAGAAGTGGCAAAGGCTTCGGGAGCAAGATTTGGCGGCAACCTCTACGTCGACTCCCTCTCCACAGCAGAAGGCCCTGTCCCCAGCTATCTTCAGCTCCTCGAATATGACGCGCGCACCATTGCTAACGGTTTATTAGCCGGGAGCCAAACCCAAAGCGATTAACCCGTTTTTCTCCTTTGATTTTTTATTCCTAAACCTCCACCCACCGAAACGACCATGACTGCCTCTTTCCTAGATATCACAGTCCAAAACCTCAGCGTCACCTACAGCAACACTCGCCTAGCGCTGTATAACGCCAATTGCCATGTTGAACCCGGTAGGATTACCGGACTTGTCGGCCCCAATGGTGGCGGCAAATCAACTTTGTTTAAATCGATTATGGGTTTCCTCAAACCCACGGAAGGACGGGTGGCGATCGCCGGACATTCCGTCAAAAAAGCCCAGAAAAAACAGCTCATGGCCTACGTGCCCCAGTCCGATGAAGTGGATTGGGATTTTCCGGTGAGTGTCTTCGATGTCGTGATGATGGGACGCTATGGCTACATGAACTTACTGCGAATTCCTAGCGCTAAGGATCGTCGTTTGGTGATGGAAAGTTTAGATCGCGTCGGCATGGTGGAGTTCCGCGATCGCCAAATTGGAGAATTGTCCGGTGGTCAGAAAAAACGGGCATTTTTAGCACGAGCCCTAGCACAGCAAGGCAAGGTAATCTTGCTCGACGAACCCTTTACTGGCGTGGATGTCAAAACCGAAAAAAGCATCATTGATTTACTTTTACAATTGCGGGACGAAGGCCACACCATTCTCGTTTCAACCCACGATCTCGCCTCGATCTCCACATTCTGCGATCGCACAATTTTATTAAACAAAACAATCCTTGCAGAAGGGACCACCGCCGAAACCTTTACCGAAGATAATCTCGTGATGACCTTTGGCGGTTTACCCATGAGCAGCTTACAACAACTGACCCAAAAACCCAGCCAATCCGAGGTTGACGCATGAGCGCCTTAGTAAATATCACCAACTGGATCATAGAACCATTGCAATATGGTTTTCTCGTAAAAGCCATTTGGGTCAGTGCCTTTGTCGGCCTAGTCTGTGCCGTTTTATCCTGCTATATCACCCTAAAGGGCTGGTCGCTCATGGGCGATGCGGTGTCCCATGCCGTTGTACCCGGTGTCGTTGTCGCCTACGCCCTCAATATTCCCTTTGCCATCGGTGCCTTTATGTTTGGCTTTGGGGCAACCGTGGCGATCGGCTATGTCAAATCAGCCACGAGGCTAAAGGAAGATGCCGTCATTGGCGTTGTCTTTACGGGATTTTTTGCCTTTGGATTAGTACTCGTCACCAAAATCCCCAGCAATATTGATCTTTTTCATATTTTGTTTGGTAATGTTCTCGGCATTTCCCAGAGTGATATTATCCAAACCCTAATTGCTGGCACATTAACCTTGATAATTATTCTGCTCAGGCGCAAAGATTTACTCTTATTTTGCTTTGACCCAAACCACGCCAAAGCCATTGGTCTCAATACCCAGACGATGTATTACACATTGCTGTCAGTCTTAGCTCTCACTATCGTTGCTGCCCTACAAACCGCTGGCATTATTCTCGTTATCGCCATGCTGATCACGCCGGGGGCGATCGCCTACCTATTGACCGATAGATTTGATCACATGCTCTGGATTTCCAGCGCCAGCAGCATCTTTTCCTGCATCATGGGAACCTATTTGAGCTATCACCTCGATATTTCGACTGGTGGCTCCATTGTCGTTTTGCTATCACTGATCTTTGTTGTAACCATGTTCTGTGCACCGAAATATGGCGTACTCACTAAACGTATCGTTAAGCCCGATATGCCAGAGTCCATTTCCTAGACAGGGCTCAAGGGCAAACAACCAATAAACAATCATATAAAAAATATTTAGGGACTGAGCCAGCAAACCCAATCCCTAAACAGTCGTCACCATGCAAGCCTTTACATTTGCGATTGCAGATAGTTTTGTAGGCCAATCTTTTCGATCAGACCTAGTTGCTGCTCCAGCCAGTAAGCATGGTCTTGCTCTGTATCCGTCAAAATCGGTAACAAAATTTCTCTCGTTTGATAATCCTGCTCCGTCTCACACACGGCGATCGCCTCCTTGAGATCTGCCACCACCTTATATTCATAATCAAGGTCATTTTGAAGCATCTCAGGCACAGTCTTACCAATATTCAAGCCCGGCTGACTAGAAAGATCCGGCGTATCTTCCAAAAAAAGAATCCGTTCAATCAACAGTGCCGCATGGGCAGTTTCATCCTGCATCTCATGGTCAATCCGCTCATAGAGCTTATTCAAGCCCCAATCTTGAAACATGCGCGAATGCGTAAAATACTGATCTCTAGCACCAAGCTCATTACGCAAAAGCTTATGTAATTGTTCTAGGACTTTTTGATTACCTTTCATTTGTTTCTTCTAAAAATAATAAATACGTTACTTCGACACAGAACTAAACCATAGATTGCAAATAATTTTGCAAACCAGAATTTTCAATGAGCCATTGCTGCGTCTCAAACCAGTCAATTTGCTCCTCTGTTTCCTCTAAGATTTCTGACAGTAGGTCGCGGCTGACATAATCCTGCTCCTGCTCGCAAAATTGAATCACAGCAGCCAACTCAGTACGGATTGTCTGAGCCGTCGCCAACTCATTACTGAGCACTTCTGGGACATCTTCACCGATCATCAAGCGACCCAAACTCTGGAGATTTGGCAAGCCACCAAAAAACAGAATTCGCTCAATTAAGACATCGGCCTGCTTCATTGCCTTAATTGAATATTTATATTCCTGCCCGTTGAGCTTTTCTAGACCCCAGTTCTTGGCCATTCTCGCGTGAAGAAAGAACTGGTTAATCGCTGTTAGTTGTGATTTTAGTACAGCATTAAGTTGCACATTAATGGCAGATTTTCCTTGCATTACATTTAGCCTATTTTCTAGTCATTAGGGATTCACTAATCCGTAACCCCTCACTATATATAGATTACTACAGCAAGATCCATAAGCATTCCAAAGAAGTCACAAAAATTGAATTTTCCGTAGTCCCTTAAAAGTTAATGAAAATTACTTGCAATAAACGAAAAAATAGATCATAGTAGTAGCAATTAAAAACCAAGTTTTTTTTACATGAGGTTGCCATGTACGTTTGTATTTGCCGTGGAATTACCGAAAAGCAAATTCGTCAAACAGTATCCCAGCAAAACTGTTCTCCCCAAGAGCTAACAGCAACGATAGGAGTAGGAGCCGACTGCGGCACTTGCATGGCCTATGCCTGTGAACTTCTAGAAACGCTCGGTAATAATAGTGCGTCTACAGGTTCCTGTTCGAACGGAATGTCTTAGGAATCATTATCAAATTATTGTTTGACTAGCTAGAAGCCTTCTCATTACAAATAATTCTTTTTTACAAATGAACATTTTTTGGTTCGAGAAAGTAACCAGATAGAAGAAAAAAATAAAACTATCAAAGACTTATTCGAGAGGAGCATTTCGGTTTCATAATTTGCTTTTGATGTATATGTCCAAATTTCCTAGGAATTTTTTTTCGGGACAGTTAGATCGCCGCCATTTCTTTCTCGGGGGATTAGCGGGATTTGGGGTTAGTGCGATCGCCGCCGCTGCCTATCGAAACTTCTGGGCTCAACCGCTAAAAGCCAATGCCGCACAAATTCCTCCGGTGGAGCTTGATCGACAAAGCATCGAGCAAAATGGTTTTGACCCGATGCAGGTTCTTCGTGATTTTAATTATGGTGAGGTAATTGAAGAAGAGGGCCGCAAGATACGTGTGTATCATCTTGAAGCGAATAGCACCGAGATTAACCTTAATGCAGCTATTAAGTATATAAGTTGGAATATTAACCGCCGCGTCCCCGGCCCCACCCTCAGAGCCACGGAAGGCGATCGCCTCCGCATTATTTTTCACAATGCAGACGGACATTCCCATACACTCCATTTCCATGGGACTCATCCAGAAGAAATGGACGGTGTCAAACCAGTTCGCCACGGGAAAACAATGGTTTACGAATTTGATGCGATGCCCTATGGTGTTCATCTCTACCACTGCCATGTTGCACCAGTGACACGCCATATTGGTAAAGGCCTATTTGGGATGTTCATTATTGATCCGCCAGAAGGTCGCCCGCCCGCCGATGAAATGGTTCTTGTGATGGGAGGCTATGACATTAACAATGACGAAAAAAATGAGCTCTATGCCTTCAATGGCATTCCTAATGTTTTCCGCGATCGCCCAATTCCGATTGTCCAAAATCAATTGGTGCGCTTATACATCCTGAATATGATCGAATTTGATGTGGCAGTAACGTTCCATATACACGCCAACTTTTTCCAGCTTTATCGCACAGGCCGCACATTAACTCCCAATGAGGAAAGCGATGTGGTGACAATGGGAACTGCAGAACGCCACATTCTCGAATTTGCCTACCCCTTCACTGGCAAATATATGTTTCATCCCCACCAAGACTACATTGCCGAACATGGTTGCATGGGCTTTTTTGATGTGCTCTCTCCATCAGAAGCTTAAAAATCTGACTCAATTCACATTTTTTTACCGTGACGCGCTAGCTCATACCACCCACTGAAAAAACACTGAACAACAAATATTTGAGGAGCTGTCTAGCCAGTCAATTATTGACAATTAATAATATTAAAATTAGCCTTGGCTTTTATTCTCTTATTGCAAATTATTTTGATTAATTTTATGAAACCCATTAAACCTGTTGAGATGTTTCTTGCCTTAGGGCTAGCGGCCAGCCTTGGTGCCTGTGGTACTCCGACTCCTGAAGTTAGTGGGGGTGCAGAGGGTGATGAAGCTGCAACAACGGAAGAAGTAAAAGAAAAGGATCAGTCTGGGCATAGCCATGGTGGCGAAGGCGGCGAGGGCGGTGAAGGTGCGGCTAGTGGGAACCCTGATATCGACTATATGACGGCTCTAGGCTTGATGAAAGGTCACCTCATGGTTGCTGAAGAGCTTGTCGCGGCAGGTGAATTTGAGCAATCTGAACCTCACATTGGTCATCCTGTCGAGGAAATTTATGGTGATATCGAAGATGAGTTGCCGGAACGGGGTGTTGAGGATTTTAAAGATACTTTGAATGCTGCCCATGACATTGTCAAAACTTCGCCCGAATCTCCTGAACTGGTGACTAGTTTGGATGCTTCTATTGCTGCGGTGGATGGGGCGATCGCCCAACTGGGTGATGAATACCTTGGAGAGCCTGAGTTTGTGATGGATGTGGTGAAAAATTTACTGGTGGTAGCTGGGGAAGAATATGCGGCATCCATTGCCGATGGCGTATTCGTTGAAGCAGTCGAGTACCAAGATTCTCGTGGTTTTGTCATGTATGGCGAAATGTTATTTGAGAAAGTTGCTGGTGATTTAGACGCAGACGCAAGTGCAGCGATCGCCACAGCGTTTACCGATTTAAAAACAGCTTGGCCTGCACCAATGCCTCCCGAAACGCCAGTCAAGACACCCCAAGAAGTTTTGAATTTAATTGTTGAGATCGAATCGAATCTTTAAAGATTCGACGGTTTCATCTCCACTAAATTTAAGGTTAGATCGTTTTGGTGATCCCCAAGGCGATCGCCTTTTTTTGTATTTCTTACCCACCCATGCTGTTTGCCATCCCTCAGGTTTTAACCCCAGAAGAAATCGCTGATATCCTCACAGTGCTGGAGTCAGCGGAGTTTATAGATGGTAAATTAACGGCGGGTTGGCATGCCAAACTTGTTAAAAACAATCAGCAGCTTATCTCTAAAACTCCACAAGCAGATAGTCTCAAACGGCAAGTCAAAAAAGCCTTAAACGACCATCCCCTCGTGCAATCTGGAATTCGTCCAAAAAGCATTCATACCCTGCTGTTTAGTCGCTACGACACAGGGATGTCCTACGGTCGCCACACCGATAATGCCCTGATGGGAGGCATGCGCTCTGATGTCTCCTTTACGCTATTTCTTAACGAACCCGACGAGTATGAAGGTGGTGAATTAGTCATCGAAAGTGCCGATGCAGAACAGGGCTATAAACTCCCTGCGGGGAATGTGATCGCCTATCCTTCGACAAGCTTGCATCGCGTTAATCCAGTCACTTCAGGGATGCGCCTAGTGGCTGTCGGCTGGATTCAGAGCTATATTCGCGATCCTCAACACCGCGAAATTTTATTTGACCTTGAAGTGACACGCCGTAGTCTTTTCGCGCAATCTGGCAAAACCAATGAATTTGACCTGCTCTCTAAAAGCGTCGCAAATCTTACGAGAATGTGGTCAGAATAAGCCTTTTAGACTTATCTTTTTTCAGCTTTAGACAACTTCGCTCCATCATAAATGAACGGCTTTATATCTAAAGTTTCTCAATAAAGTTGACACTGGGAGGATTTTTTCGTAATCTTGACTTTGACTTAATTGCCAATTATTTGCAGTTGATGTGATCCATTTTTCCTGTTTTTAGTCTGTCATCCAAAGTGCAGCCGTGTGTATGTGAGTCACTTGGAGGTTTGGACGACCAGACATTTTGTGTGTAAGGAGTTTTTCATGAAAAGTCTATTTAGAGTCACGACAGCGATGACAATCGCCTTGGTTGGCGGCTCTCTTTCTGAGGCGATCGCCCTTGAGACAGACTATTTGTCTATGCAGGATGATCTATTGACCCAAAGTAGCGGCGACCTTGGTCAGGTCAACAGCGTTTTCCAACTGCGGGATGTTGCACCCAGCGACTGGGCATTTGATGCACTGCGTAATCTCGTCGAAAAATATAACTGCATTGTCGGTTATCCCGATGGTACTTTTCGCGGCAACCGTCCCCTCAGCCGTTACGAGTTTGCAGCAGGCCTAAACGCTTGTCTGCAGCAAATTGAGCGTTTGATTGTGGGTGGCGGCACTGACGTTGATGCAGCAGATATCACTCGTCTTCGCGCACTTGTTCAAGAATTTGAAGCAGAGCTGGCAACCCTTGGTGCTCGTGTCGATGATCTTGAGGGTCGCGTTGAATTTCTCGAAGATCACCAATTTTCCACCACAACAAAACTGGAAGGGAAAGTTATTTTTGCGGCGATCGCCGGAACAGGCGGTGCAGCAGACGATGATCAAGTCACCTTCGGTAATCGTGTCCGTTTGAACCTGGACACAAGCTTCACTGGCGAAGACAATCTTCGTGTACGTTTGCTTGCTGAAAATCTAAACTCTCCCGACATTGGAACCAATGAAGGAACCTTGGGCTTTGCTGGCGACAATGGTAATGATGTCGAAGTTGATGCTTTAGTCTATGCCTTTCCCATCGGCGACAAACTAGAGGTGGCGATCGCCGCCAATGCTGGTGCGTCTGATGATTTTGCAAGTACAGTTAATCCCTTCCTCGATGGCGATGGTAACGAAGGTTCGATTACTGCCTTTGGTACGAGAAACCCAATCTATTACCTCATCGAAGATAAAGGTATTGGCCTCAACTACTCCTTCAGCGACAAAGTAAATCTGGGCGTTGGCTACATGGCTCCCGATGCCAATGATCCTTCTGGCGGTAATGGTTTATTTAACGGCGCTTATGGCGCATTAGCCCAGCTTCACTTCACACCGAGCGATCGCTTCGAGCTAGGGTTGACCTATGTCAACAGCTACAACCTCAGCGATACCGGTACTGGTAGCAACAACTCAAATCTCCGTGAATTAACTGGCAATACTGTCGACACCACAGCAAACTCCTTTGGTGTTCAGGCATCTTGGTCTATTTCCGATAAATTTGTCCTCGGCGGCTGGGTTGGCTACAGCGACATCGAGACTGTTGATGGCACAGCGGCGGTAACGGATGGTTCTGCGGAAGTTTGGAACTGGGCAGCCACTGTGGCGTTACCAGACCTCGGCAAAGATGGTGCCCTCGGTGGATTGATCGTTGGTATGGAGCCTCGCGTCACGGACTCCAACATCACATTCAACGGTGCTTCGATTGAAGATCCTGATACTTCACTTCACATCGAAGCCTTCTATCAGTACCCCATCAACGACAACATTTCCATTACGCCCGGTCTTGTTTGGTTAACTTCTCCAAACCACGATGACAGCAATGACAGCGTTGTTGTCGGTACGATTCGTACTCTATTTAGTTTCTAAGAAACGTCGATTCTCTTCACACGTTTTTTACTTTAAGTTGTTTCCTCACTCTCGATAAGGTGGTTGGTGTTTTACACTAGCCACTTTTTTCTTTTTTGGGCGATATCCAGAGAAGTTTTGCCTGCGGTGAAGTCGGTGGCGATCGCCCTCAGCCTACTCATGTGCACTATTAGACGTGCCGTTGTCATTTGTCATTACTGCATTCCAAGCAGGTCACCCGTCACTGCAGGGGTGTGACCTCCGCATTGTCATTTTTTATCAATATGGCGATATTCGCCAGTCTGTCTTGCCTCCAGAGATTTGCCTCCTCTTAATTTGCCAATGGTGAATTGACAACCAAGCAAAAATGATTATGATTATCATTCTTAGAGTTAATACACTCTATGGGCCTGTCTTTATCCGATCTGTTTTTCTAATCCTTGGAGTCTTTCAATAATGGTGTCACTAAAAAAAATATTTTTGCCGGGTCTGTTCCTATGGGCATTCCAGGCTACTTCCGCACAGGCACAAGTCTTTGAAATCATTCACCCCGATGTAGACAAAGGCAAGTTCAAACTTGAAGCCCTTTCAGGCGTTACCCTTAGCGAGGTCGAAGATGGAGAAGAAGCGGCAGCTTTTGAGTTTGCTCTTGGCTATGGCGTTACTGATTTCTGGAAACCGACTTTCGCGATTGAGCTAGCAGATATCGAAGGCGGCAACCTAGAAGTTGAAGGCATTGAGTTCACGAACGTGTTTCTATTTACATCAGGTGAAGAAGAGCATGGTCATGATGATGACGAGGATCATGACGGTCACGGACATGGCAGTGCTTTTGGTCTTTTTGCCGGGCTTGAAATCCCCAATGAAGGTGGTATTGATAAAGGTGCCCTTGAAATTGGCCCGATCGGAGAAGTCACCGTTGGCGACGTTAACCTGATTGGTAATCTCATCGTTGAGATTCCTTTCGAAGATGAAGACGCAGGCTTGGCTTACGCTTTCGGCGCTTCTACTCCTGTCAGTGAATCTGTTTCGTTGGGCATCGAAGCCTATGGCGAATTGGAAGAATTTTTCGGCGGTACCGAAGAGCAATCTCACTTTATTGGCCCTGCGGCTTACTTTGAAACTAGCCTTGGTAAAGATCGTGTGCTTGAACCTAGAGTCGCGTTGCTATTCGGACTGAGTGAAGATGCGCCTGACGCAGTATTGTCGTTCAACCTTGAAATGAAATTTTAGGCAGCCGATGGTTTAGAACCTGAGTTCGGTTTAAGCATGGTCTGGAATGATGACGCGGCGAAAAGGAGAGCCAGGGATGGGGCGATTTTTCATTCAAACAATTTTAATGTGGATGTCCGTTGATGTTCCGTGTCTCCCCCTCTCCGTGTCTCCCGATCCCAATGTCCCCGTGTCTTCAAGGTATTCAGATAACTCCTTAACCCGAACTGACGTTGGGTTAGTCATTTTTTGTGATCAATTTTTAGGGTATTGTTAACGCGATTTTTCCGGTTGTTGAACCTGTGGCGATCGCCGCGTGAGCAAGCTTGGCATCAGCGAGAGGAAAAGTTTGTCCGAGATGAATGTGTAGTTTGCCAGATTCAAACCATTCTGCACATTGTTTGAGAATTTCGGCATGGTGAATTTGTCCCGCCACATCACCCGTCAACATTGGCGTTAGCATCAGTTCTAAACCAATCCGCAGATTACGTTTGCGGGCGAGCTTGAGATTATCCAAACTAAAATCCGGCTCCAAAATCGTCACCAAATCCCCGTACACTTTTACCGCTGGCACTGTATCCCAAAAAACTTGACCACCTACGGTATCAAAGGCAATATCAACCCCTTCACCATTAGTGAGATCTAAAACCGCCTCCGCAACATCAGTGTCTTTGTAGAGAATGGTTTCGTCCGCTCCCAGTTGCCGAGCTAAACGCGCTTTATCCGGCGTACTCACCGTCGTAATCACCTTTGTGCCCCAATTTTTTGCTAGCTGAATCGCCACATGACCAACGCCACCAGCCCCAGCATGAATTAAGACTGTTTGCCCTGCTTGAATGCGAGCGCGATCGCCGAGGGCTTCCCAAGCCGTAATAAGTACTAAAGGCGCTGCGGCTGATTCGGGAAAAGATAGATTTTTTGGCTTTTTCGCAACAAAACGACTATCAACAACCGCGTATTCAGCGTAATTACCAGTACCCGCCTGACCGAGACCACCATCACAAAAATAAACGAGATCTCCCGCCCGGAGACCTTTGACCTCAGCGCCGACAGCTTCTACAACCCCTGCACCATCACAGCCGAGAATCGTGGGTAAAGGATCGTCGTAAAACGTGCCTCGGCTCCGGATTTTTGTATCAATCGGGTTAACGCCCGCTGCGGCTAACTTCACTAAAATATGATGCGGTGTAACAAGTTTTGGCTCTGGAAAATCTAAAAGAGTGAGTACCTCTGGAGTACCCACTCTCATCATGGCGATCGCCTTCATCGTGACCTTAAAAAATAGCTAGAAATTACGCGACAAAATAAACAATAAACAACTTAAAATTTTGCGAGAAGCCCTTAGATCAAGTCATAACGGTGGCAAACCATCGCAAAGACAGAAGCCATCAAGGTGATAGCAAGGGCGATCAAGGGATTTTGACCTTGGCTCACAGCAAAGGATGTCGCTACACCTGCGCCGAGGCCGGCAACCAAAGCCGCCTGTAAATAATCTTTCTTCGTGCCGCCGTTATACATAAATTTACTCTTCGTTGTAAAACTTGCTTTAGAGGTTGCTGGGAAAAGTGCTTAAAAAAACAATTTCGCCATTTAAGCTATCACTGGCTTTTGTTCAGACGGAGGAACTCGCAATCAACATTTAGAATTAGCGACATTTCTTAATGTGCGCCCTGTCAAGTAAAATACTTGCCTAAAGAAACCCTAAAGAAATCGCATATTTTTCCTTCTATGACCACTACTTACAAAGTCGAAATTAAGCACCGTGGCGAGACGTACAATATCGAAGTTCCGGAAGATCAAACGATTCTAGAAGCTGCCCACGAAAATCAAATCGACTTACCGACATCCTGTAGTGCGGGGGTTTGTACCACCTGCGCAGCTTTGATTACAGAAGGAACAGTCACTCGGGAAGAGGGTATTGGTTTATCGCCGGATCTTCAAGAGGAAGGTTATGCCTTACTTTGTGTGGCTTATCCCAGCTCCGATGTGAAACTGGAATCAGATAAAGAAGAAGTCGTTTACGCTCGACAGTTTGGCCAAAGTTCTTAACTTTTTGTAATGATAGAGATAGGGGATATACAAGCCCCTCTTTTTTTATCTATTGACCGATAGTTCTATGGTGGTGAGTCAGCCATTGTCTCGGAAACGTGTTCGACACCCTTTTTTACGCTGGGTCAAGTATTGGTATTTGAAAATTCGCCGTCAAGAAGGTACATCCGAGGCGATCGCCAGAGGTTGGGCTTGCGGGGTGTTTGCGGGATGTTTTCCCTTATTTGGTCTGCAAACACTGCTGGGATTATTTCTGGCGACGATTATTCGCGGCAATAAATTTACGGCGGCAGCGGGGACTTGGATTAGTAATCCGTTTACCTATGTGCCGATTTATTATTTTAATTTTCGAGTGGGCGAGGTTGTTCTCCAGCAGCGCTCAGATTTTAGTGTTGCTCAGCTAGAGTCTTGGGCGGAAATGGGTGTGGCAGGCGTAAGTTTTATCACAACGCTATTTGCGGGCTGTACTGTGGTCGGGATGACTCTGGGCATAAGTGCTTACTTTGGCACTTTCGCGCTGACAAATTATTGGCGATCGCGGCAAAAGCAACATCAAAACGTTCAAAATAATTCCCATTAACCATAGCCAACTCCTGTGAAAATGATGTGCTGATTCCAATCCTCGCTACACTGGGATGAGTCTTCATTTTTCTGTATTCATGGCGCTACTAAACTTTGCAAAACCCAGCTATCCCCTCGTTTTAGCCGCGTTTAAAAGTAATCCTGAGCAAGGACATCGCCAGCTTATCAAAACTCTCCACTGGTTAGAGCGATCGCCGGAGATGGTGTGGAGCCAATTTGCCAAGACGCAAATGGAAGCAGATTTTTGTGTGCGAGATGCGCGGCTAGAACAGAAACTTTGGGGTTTAGATTTTCCCAATCCCGTCGGACTTTCTGCGGGTTGTGACAAAGATGCCATGGCAGCGGGGATGTGGTCACGCTTTGGGTTTGGCTTTGCGGAGATGGGAGCCGTAACACTGCACGCTCAACCCGGAAATCCTTTACCGCGTTTATTTCGTTTACCGGAAGACAAAGCTGCTTTAAACCGTTTAGGAGCAAATAATCTTGGCGCGTCAGTAATGGCAAAAACCTTGGCCGAAAGTTGGTCAATCGAGCCACGCACCATTCCCATCGGCATTAATCTCTGTAAATCTAAAATTACGCCCCTCGACCAAGCCGCTTCAGATTACCAAGGCAGTTTTGAATATCTCGAACCCGTCGCCGATTATTTTGTCGTCAATGTCAGTTCGCCCAATACACCGGGTCTGCGATCGCTCCAAGGTGGCGAACAAATTCAGCCGATTCTCGATGCCCTCCAAACAGCGAACACCAACAATAAACCGATTTTAATTAAAATTTCGCCTGATCTGGACTGGGAGGCGATCGCCAACATCCTCAAAATTGCCCAAGCCTACGAACTTTCCGGCATCGTTGCCACCAATACAACCACCAAACGCACAGGCTTAAAAACAAAAATCCTCAAACAAACCGGCAATCCAGTCACCGAAGAAGCAGGCGGCATTAGTGGCGCTCCCGTCCGGCAACGATCCACCGAAGTGATTCGTTTTATTTACGAAAAAACCGAAGGCCAATTACCGATTATCGGCGTAGGCGGAATTTTCAACGCCGACCATGCTTGGGAAAAAATCACCGCTGGCGCAACCATTCTCCAACTCTACACCGGCTGGATTTACGAAGGGCCTTGGATTATCCCCAATATCCTCAAAGGTTTACTCACCAAACTAGAAGAACACAACCTCAATCACATCTCCGAGGCGATCGCCCTCGATTTTCAGCAAACCTAAATTACTCAAATCAAAATTCCGATAACTGATAACTGATAACTGATAACTGATAACTGATAACTGATAACTGAACTATGGCAAGATAGGGGTAATTTTTTCACAACGCTTACCCTTAGCGTCAATTATGTTTCGTCGATCCCCTCGTCGTAATCCTTTCCAGACTTATATTGTCCGTCCCACCTTAAATTGGCTTAGCCCTTGGCTAGGAATAGATTGGTGGCTCATGACTGTGACGATCGCCCTAACTGCCATTGCCGGTTTAGCGATCCGTAGCGCCCAGCTCAATGTCGGCATAATCGATTGGCGACAACATTGGATAACCGCAATTATTGGTCTGATTTTTTGTTTTCTAATTGCCCGCACCCGTTACCAAGCCTTAGTTTTTGGCCATTGGATTATTTACGGTTTGAGTCTTGTTTCCCTAATCGCGGTAATGGCGATCGGTGCAACAGTCAATGGCGCACAAAGTTGGATTGGCGTAGGGGGATTTAATGTGCAGCCTTCAGAGTTTGCGAAAATTAGTTTGATTTTGACCCTTGCGGCACTACTCCACAAACGCACAGCTGCCAGTATTCCTAATATTTTGCGAGCAACAGCCGTTGCTTTTGTGCCTTGGCTGTTTATTGCTCTCCAGCCAGACCTTGGTACAGCAATGGTCTTTGGCGCGATTGGCATGGGCATGATCTATTGGGCAAACGCGAATCTAGGTTGGCTAGTATTAATGATGTCCCCTCTGGTATCGGCGGTGATGTTTAATGCCTTTTTCCCTGCTTGGGTAATTTGGTTTGGACTCGTCGGGGCGATCGCCTGGTTTAGCCTCCCATGGCGGTGGTTTGGCACAATTGGCACAATGTTCGTTAACGCCGCCGCAGGAGCTGGTGCAGGATTTTTTTGGAGCCTCCTCAAAGATTACCAAAAAGCCCGTTTAACATTATTTCTCAATCCCGAACAAGACGCATTAGGGGGCGGCTACCACTTAATTCAATCGCGCATTGCCATCGGCTCTGGGCAACTATGGGGACAAGGTTTGTACGAGGGTTCCCAGACCCAACTGAACTATGTACCTGAGCAGCATACGGACTTTATTTTTTCAGTGATCGGTGAAGAATTAGGCTTTATCGGGGCGATCGCCGTAATGATTTTATTTTGGATTTTGTGTTTACGACTCATCCGCATTGCCTGCAAAACCGAAGATAATTTTGGCTCACTGATTGCCGTCGGTGTGCTTTCAATGATTTTATTTCAGGTTCTCATCAATGTTGGCATGACCCTCGGCGTTGCCCCAATTACCGGGATTCCACTACCTTGGCTCAGTTATGGACGCTCATCGCTCCTCACGAACTTTATTGCCATCGGTTTAGTACAAGCCGTCGCCAACCGTACATCCCGCAACAATAACAGCAGCGTGACAGGTCTATAGCTCAGCAAATGCCTCTAACACTGCTTCTAGGGCGATCGCCCCGTGAGTCCAGTGAGTGCCCCCCTGACAAAAAACGATATAAGGCTCCCGTAATGGCCCATCCGCAGAAAGTTCTGAAGTGCTGCCATCAATAAACGTCCCCCCAGCCATCACCAAATCGCTGGCATAACCCGGCATGGGCGCAGGCACAGGATCGAGATAGGAACCCACTGGCGAAAATTTTTGCCAAGCGCGACAAAACGCTAGTAATTTTTCGGGAGAACCCAGCTTAATCGCCTGAATCACGTCTTGCCTTGGTTCGCTGGGTAAAGGTTTAACTTCGTAACCTAAATCGCGAAAAACTTGAGAAACCAGCAACGTACATTTAACAGCTTCGGCGACCATCTGTGGCGCTAAAAATAAGCCCTGAAATAGCAAGCGATTTTGGTCGTAGGTTGCCCCACCATGACTGCCAATGCCCGGAGCTGTGAGACGACAAGCAGCCTGTTCAACCAATGGGGCTTTCCCGGCAATGTACCCCCCACCCGTCACAATAGTACCACCGGGGTTTTTAATGAGAGAACCTGCCATCAAATCAGCACCAACCGCAGTCGGTTCAAGAGTTTCAATAAATTCACCGTAGCAATTATCGACGAAGCAAACGGTGTTAGAATTTTGCGCTTTCACCGTTTCAACAATGCGCTTGATTTCCGTTGTCGATAAACTTTTGCGCCACGAATAACCACACGACCGCTGAATCAAAACCATGCGGGTTTCTGGCTTAACTGCGGTTTGTAAATTTTCCCAATCAACCGTTCCCGCTGCAGTCAATTCCAGTTGCCGATAGCCAATCCCAAACTCCCCTAAAGATCCCTGTCCTTTTTCCCGGAGACCAATCACTTCTTCTAATGTGTCATAGGGCGCTCCGACAACAGCCAAAAGCTCATCTCCCGGCCGCAGCACACCATACAAAGCCGCGGCGATCGCATGGGTTCCCGACACAAACTGAATTCTGACAATTGCAGCTTCCGCACCCATTACCTCTGCGTAAACTTTATCCAGCGTTTCCCGTCCTAGATCACCATGACCATAACCACTCACACTACTAAAATGATGCACCCCAACCCTATGATTCTGGAATGCCCTTAAAACTTTTTGAAGATTATGCTGAGTCCGTCGATCTATATCTAAAAATTGGGATGTAAGCGCGGCGATCGCCCGATGAATTCTCTCAGCAGGAGTCATATCAAAACAGAACCATTCAATTTAGTCTGCTTATCATATCAGCGATTTGCCCCCATCACCCCTCAAAAATCATCCCCAAAAAGCCATTCAATACTTGCCTAAGCCCGTGAACAAATGTAGAATAGAAGCCATTTTGATGAAGAAAGCCGCTGCTTTTACCCAGAAAGCGAAGCGAAAGAAAAGTTAAAGCTAAATTCCCTCGCAAAACTTTCAAATATCACGGATTTTCGACTGTTCCAAAACAATAAAACGAGTACAACCGAAACATCCCACAACCCCAAGCCTTACAATGCTTTGCATCGTTTCCACCCCAGCAAAAATCCAAGCACCCCCACAAATGCACTATAGTCAAGCAGACGGTGTCTTAGATTCAACCAAACCCTCCAGAAAGGACTTTTCATGACTGTTGCCACTTCAAAAAAACTTTCCCTAGATTGGACCACGGTAATTTATTTTAGCCTCATCCACATTGTCGCTCTACTCGCCTTTTTACCAAGCAATTTCAGCTGGCAGGCCGTTGGCGTTTGCCTACTATTTCATTGGATTACCGGTGGAATAGGCATTACCCTTGGCTTCCACCGTCTCGTCTCACACCGGAGCTTTCAAGTTCCAAAACTGCTCGAATATTTCTTAGTTTTTTGTGGAACATTGGCATGTCAAGGCGGTCCCCTTGACTGGATTGGTTTGCACCGCATTCACCACAAACACTCAGATGACGTTGTAGATCCCCACAACTCCCTAAAAGGATTCTGGTGGAGTCACATCGGTTGGATGCTCTTCGAGATTCCTGCTCGTTCCCTAATTGAGCGTTACACCAGAGACATCAACCAAGACCCATTCTACAGATTTTGTCAAAATTTCATGGTTCCCATCCAAGTCGTTTTAGGTCTTTTGCTCTTTGCATGGGGCGGCTGGCCTTTTGTTATTTGGGGAATCTTTGTACGCCTCGTCGTCGTTTTCCACTGCACTTGGTTTGTCAATAGCGCAACCCATAAATTCGGTTATGTGAGCAATGAAGCCAACGACACATCCCGCAATTGCTGGTGGGTTGCCCTCCTAACCTACGGCGAAGGCTGGCACAACAACCACCACGCCTTTGAATACTCAGCTCGTCACGGTTTGAACTGGTGGGAATTAGATATTACTTGGATGACAATTAACCTACTCAAAATGCTGGGCTTAGCGAAAAAAATCAAGCTTCCCCCCACCATGAAAGATGCCTAAAGCTCTTTGAATCAGGATCCAACAATCAAACCCGTTTAATATTCAAAAGATGTCTCAACGACATCTTTTTTTATACTTAATTTGACCGCCATTGTTCTTATCACCAAGGCTCACAAGATTAGTACAAAGTCCTTGAGGTTTAAACGAGGATTTTTTAAAAGATTTTGTTTCCGTCGCTCGAAGTTCACAAATCCCCGACTTTGTCATCCGAAACTTATTGGCTTTGACTATCAGAACATCAGTTATAGATAAGAATGTAGCCAAAATTCTTTAGAGAAAAGGAGACACGGGGAAGCAACGAAAATTTGCATTTTTTGAAAGCTAGGATTGTTTGCATAGAAACATCTCCCTATCTCTCGCTTTCTCATTCACCGCGTCGTACTTCCGAGCATTCTTAAGCAAAACTCACATTATCAGAAGAACTTCGCAGTACTCCAACCATAGGTGAAAGCTTGGTTAGTGGTATAGCAAAGCATGGACAAAGTGAACAGTTTACACAGTATTTTTTGTTACGTAGACATGCTTAATATGACATGGGAATTCCAGCTAGAGCCAACTGCGGGTCAGTTAAGCCTTGTGATGTGGCAGCTGCTCAAGTCATGAGTAACCGTGGGCAACGGGAAATCGAAAATGCCTATGGAGTCGAGGTAGCGGGGCATCGGTAACGGTGTCTAGCCACGGGCAGTGAAACAGGAAATCTTTGGGGCGACCCAGGGAATCCCCCTACAGACCCGCTAGGGTTGCTGAGAGAGGATGTCAAAGATGAGAAAGAAACTACCGATAAAATTTGAGTCAAATAGGCGATTACAAGGTTTCTTTAGGTTTTTTTAACCCAGAAATTCATCAAAACTGGAAAAAAAACGATTCCTAACCTAAAATAGTCTATTAAGAAAAGTAAATTTCTCTCACAATTGCGTTTGCGTCTATCATTTATCTCGATGCTACGTAGTTTGGTCGTTTTCGACCCGAAATCATATTTACTCATTAATTTAGATTTGGAGATTCCGTTTATATGACTATTGCAGTCGGACGCGTATCCCAAGAGCGGGGATGGTTTGATGTCCTC